>JAGGZU010000117.1 GCA_021161865.1 Thermoplasmata archaeon | reverse complement strand
GCGAAGTACAGTACGAGGTAGGCGAGAAGGAGTCCAAGAGCCGTGTCTTCCGGCGGTCGTTGTTTGTCGTAAAGGACATGAAAGCAGGCGATGTGTTCACCGAGGACAACGTGCGCTCCATCCGACCCGGATATGGCCTGCCTCCTAAGTTCCTCAAGGAAGTACTCGGCCGCCAAGCGGCAGGTAATCTCAAGCGTGGGACACCCCTGGAGTGGAAATTGATTTCATGATAGGGGGCAAACAGGTGCTTAATAAGGGCGCGTGTTTTGCTTCGAGAGGATAAATCACAAGGCCCCAAGAGCAGAAACCTGTTGGGATGATGAAGGAATAGAGGGTTAAGGACTGACTACCGTGGTTATTGAGATGGGCAAGATCCCCCAAGAGCAGAGCAAAAGCGTAAGAGAACAGGTGATTCGACATGTGGCAAAGTTCTCTCTTGCCTCGCTCATTGGAGGCATCGGGAGTTTCTTCAACAGTTATTTTGCTGCCTTGCTCTTGGGCCCTAGTGTATGGGGAATCTGGCAAGGAGCAAAGCTCGTTCTTCAATATGGTAGCAATCTGCATTTGGGTGTTCAGAATGGAATGCACCGAGAGCTTCCAATCCTTAAAGGCAAGAAGGAGTTTGGGCAACAAGCTGCTATCACCGATGTGACCTTTACCTTCAGCTTTATCGTTGCTATCGTGGCCTCGCTAGGCATCCTATTTAGCACCTTTGTGATTACGATGGCCCCGGAGTTAAGGCTCATTCTACGGTTCATTGCAGCGATGATCTTTCTACAGTACTTGAATTCGTTTTATGGCTACCTCTTTCGGGCGAATAATGACTTTGACATTGTCAGCCGAGTGGCGCTTATCAATGGATTAGGCAGTGTTTTCAGCATTGCCTTGATTTTCTTTTTTGGTCTGTCGGGCTTCTTGAGTGGACAAGTGCTCCGTCTCATGGTCAGTACTACGTATAGCTGGTGGAAAAGTTCTTACGTTGTTCGCTGGCGCTGGGATAATAGACTTCTCAGGGCATTAATCTCGATTGGCTTTCCAATTATGCTGATGATCTTTGCCAATACAATTTTCACCACGATTGATCGTTTACTGATTCTGAAGTTTTTAGACGCCAAAAGCTTGGGGGTTTATAGCTTGGGGAATCTCATTTTCGCGCCCATGCTCATGATTTTTACTGCCAGTAATTCGGTCATGTACCCTCGGTTCGCCGAGAAATATGGGGAGACTGGCGATCCCAGTTCCCTTAGGCGATATATTACCGTGCCTATGGAGTACTTGGCTGCCGCTGTCTCAGTTCTAGTTGGTGGCATCTATATCGCTCTGCCACTCCTTGTAAAGGTGTTTCTACCAGAGTATATTGATGGCGTTTTCGCTGCACGTATATTGATATTTGGCCTTTTCTTTTACGCAATGGCTGGGATGGCTGGGAACATGCTGTTGACCATCAACAAACAGGTCTTGCGCCTATGGATTCTGTTAGGAAGCGCCCTGCTCAACTTGGGTTTCAGTTATGCCGCGCTGCGCTTGGGTTACGGCATAGCAGGGGTAGCTGCAGGAACTTCCCTAGCCTACGTGTTATTTTTCGTGGTCTCCGTGTTTTTTTCCTTCCACTATAGCTTGACGCCTTTAATGCAATCTCTCAAAGCCATAGCCAAGACACTGATTCCGGTTTGTTATGTCGGGGGTATATTGTTACTTATCAAGTACCTGCCAGGAAGTAAGATGGGAACACTCCTAGAGATGGTGCAGCAAACACTTCTCAAAGAACTCATTTTCTTGGTATTGTGTGCTTACCCAGCCTATACTGTAATCAAGAGAAGCGATCTGGCAACGCTCTTCCGCAGAAGACAATGAATACTAGGGATTAAAGAGGTAACTATGGAGAAAATATTATTTACTCTGAAGTTCTACCCAATGCGTGAGGTTGAGTTGGCTCAAGTGCTGAAGGAACATGGGTTTACTCCACTGGCTGTAGGATTTAGCAGGAGATGGTCAACCTTTGCGAAGCATTCCGGCAACTTCCATAAAGTCTACGATTTTACAGAATTTCTTCAGAAGCAAGGCGATACAACAAGCAATATCACCACAAAAGAGATAGAGCGGCTCGAACGATGGGAACATCTCTACGGTATCCCAAATCTGGAGCTGTTCATCGCTGGTGACCGGACAATGCGACTGTTTTCGTGGGAAAGAAACCTCCGTCTCCTCGATAATTTGTTTGTCTTTTGGGAACAGATATTAAGGACAGAAGCTCCAGACACAATTGTGGGTGAATTATCGTCCGCGCCTGACCTGATCGCTTGGTCAATGTCGAAGAAGCTGGGAATCCGGTATCTCTGCCCAATGCATTCAAGGTTATGGAAGGACCGTTTCGCCCTATCGGACATTGCTGGTCAATGGGAAGGCCTAGAAAAAACGTACCAGAAAGTAAAGATTGAGGGATTAGCAGACCAGGATCGCGAAGAAGCCTGGAAGTTCTTGAACGGTTTCTTAAATGGAGAGCCTGAGCCTTCTTACATGAGGTACGTAGCTGCTAAGACAAATCCTCGCAAGATAATTCAACGATTATTTCGGCTCTCAAATAAGCTCTCAAGTTATCATGTAGATAAGAAATTAGCAGTGGATTATCCCGTATCATTCTCTATTAAGATTTTAGACGATTTGCGGTCTATTTCTAGAAGAGCTCTCGCTAAAACAAAACTCATCCGTATATTTGACAAACCTGAGGTAGGAGAGCGGTTTATCTTGTTCCCCTTGCATTATCAACCTGAGGCAACAACCATGGTTTTTGCTCCGTTCTATGAAAACCAACTTGCAGTTGCTGAGAATATTGCCAAAAGTATTCCAGCTGGTTATAGATTGTATGTGAAGGAACACAAGGCAATGTGGGGGAGGCGCCCATTTTGGTTCTATAAGCACCTCAGACAGCTTCCAAGCGTCAAGCTAATCCAACCAGAATTCAATATACATGACTTAATTAAGAGTTGTGCCGCAGTAGTTGTGCTTACAAACACTACCGGACTCGAGGCACTGCTTCACGGGAAACCTGTTGTAGTGTTAGGGAATATATTTTATGAGATTTTCCGACCTGCACATAAAGTGTACTCTTTTAATGAGCTCCCTTATGTTCTTCAGGAAGTGGTTAGGGCTTCAACGACTGAGCAAACTGAGATCCTGCGGATAGTACATAGCTTGCTTAGTAGTACGTATCCAGGTAATTTTGATGACCCTAAGCGGTGCCCCAATACATATAGCAGGATAAACGCTGAGAAGATACTTAGGTCCATTATTCAGGTGCTCAGACATGATTGAATTTCTAATATGGGGATTGGAGCACATTCTTGGCTAGTAAGAGCGGAGTGATTGATTCTCTGACATTGATCTCGGAAAGGGGTTCTAATGATAAAATCGCGATATAGGCCAAGGAAAGAGATCGTTTTGCTTTATTTTTTAATCGTAGCCATGCCGTTCTTCAGCTTTCCTCCATTTTGCGTCAGCACGAACGCCACCACAGTTTTTCGCATCGATTGGGCAGTTGGCGCATTGCTAGTACTAGTATTCCTTGGGGAAGTCTTGTTGGGCAAGCAGAAAGTAAAGATTAACAGGGTGGGTAAGGCAGTGTTAGCACTAAATGTAATCGCCATACTGACCTTATTTGATCTGTTTAACACGGGTACATTTCATTCCGCTTTTTCCTCTCTCTACAACTTCGCAACTCTGGAATTTCAGTTGATATTTGCAACTTTGTTGTTTTTTGCCATCTCGAACTTGGACGTAAGCAAAGGCGAACTAAAACGTATTCTACAAGTTTGGGTAGGGACGGCTTTCCTAATCTCTCTATATGGAATTTATCAGACGTTTGCCAGAAACTTTGGGCTGCCAGGGGGCTACATTGGAGGGCTCACACATGGATATGGGCCAAGTGGCTTCGCAGGATTCATCCGTCCTTCCGCGTTTTTTCGCGAGGCAAGTTGGTTTGGTAACTACCTAATTGCCCCAATCATACTGACGACATTGGCTGTGTATTATAAAAAGAGCCACATGCTTTTTCAAAGAAATTCACGAAACATATTGGCTCTTTCTGTCCTGATCACGGGCTTTTTTCTCTCCTTTTCCTTAGCAGCCTATGCAATCCTTGATGGAATAGTAACCCTGTCCTTGTTGAACCGTTATCTCAGAGGGAGAACTGTCAAAACGGCTCTAATCTTTCTAGTGGCCATTATTGGAACGAGCTTCCTACTCCAATATTCAGGGATAGACTTCATCCATATTGTCGCCGAGCGGGTTAAGGGAGTTTATTATGACATTTTTCAACCTAGCAAGGCCATCTCATCTCCTGCAGCTAAAAATTCGTTTAACATTCGCTTTGCGCGTATTATAATGGGTTTAAGGGTCTGGTTAGACCACCCCTTGCTCGGGGTAGGTTTAAATAACTATTCATTCTATGGTATAGAATATGGGGGCGTACAATTCTGGACAACCGATAGCTTCTGGGTTCAATCTTTAGCCGAAGGTGGTATACTGTTTTTGGGGGCGTTAGTGTTTGTGCACGTCTTAGCTCTCACACAGTTGAAACGATACATAAGAAAGGCGCACGGTAATGATCAGTTCCTCTATACTACAGGAACAGCATTTTATTACATCATCTGGGCGCAAGTTCTAAGTGGCTTCCTGACGTACAGTTGGATTAGTATGTTCTGGTGGGTTAATCTTTCACTTGCCTGCTTAGTGATGTATACTGCCAAAGGCTTCACTGTCTCCAAAGCGAGGCAAGAATGAGAATCCTTCAGTTAACCCCTAGAATTCCATATCCTCTAGACGATGGAGGCAAGATCGGTATATTCGGGATAACCAAATATCTAGCTCTACGCGGGCATGAGATAACGTTGCTGTCGATCGCGCCTAGTCAAAATAGTGACATCTCCGGACTTAGGGAATACTGCAAGGTCGAGACCGTCATAATGAACACGGCCAATAGTTATCTGGGTATGTTATTCAATCTATTCTCTAAAACACCGTATACGATCTCAAAATATCACGGAAGCGCTGTTTTACATAAACTAAAGGATCTCTTGCAGAAGAACCGGTTTGATATTGTCCATGTTGATCACCTACATATGGCTTATTACGGGAAGTTTATCAAAGAGGAGTTCGGTTTGCCTGTGGTTTTGCGCGAACATAATGTAGAAAGCACTATTTGGGAGAGATACTACCGAGGAATTTCTAACCCCTTGGTGAAGGCTTATGCCCGACTCCAATTCAAGAAACTCTATAAATATGAATCCAAAATCGCCGCAGATTTCGATCGTTGCTTGATGATAACAGAGAAAGATAAAGAGAGAATAGAGAGAATGAACCCCGCGATTAAGGCATGTGTTATCCCTGCTGGAGTGGATACCTCCTATTTCCACCCTGTGGCTGTGCCAATAGAGCCTTATTCGATTGTTTCGGTAGCAGCTATGGATTGGCCTCCTAATATTGAGGGCATTCTGTGGTTTACTGCTAAGATATGGCCGATAATTAGGCAGAGAATTCCTCAAGTCAAGTTCTACATAGTTGGCAAGAATCCGCCTACAGAGGTCGAGGGGTTAGCTGGGAAAGATATTATCGTAACGGGCTTTGTTAGAGACGTAAGAGAGTACATGGCAAAGGCAGCGGTTTTCATCGTGCCATTGCGAAGCAGCGGCGGCATGAGGATCAAGATCCTGAATGCCTTAGCCATGGGCAAGGCGGTGGTGTCAACGTCAGTCGGATGTGAGGGAATCGACGTAGAGAACGGGAGGAATATCTGCATTGCAAATACTGAGAAGGAATTTGCGGAGCGAATTGTAGAGTTGTTAGAAGATGAAAGTAAACGAAAAGAATTAGGTGGAAAGGGGCTAAATCTCATCAGACAAAAGTATCAATGGGAGCGAATAGCGGAGCGGATCGAGGATGAGTATAAGAAAGTCTTGGAGGGAGGAGTTTGAAGAAAATCTTAGTATTATCTTCTCGTATTCCTTATCCTTTGGTCGGTGGCGATCGCAACAGGATTTACCACATGTCCAAGATCCTAGCGACTAAGTATGAGGTGGACCTGCTAGCTATCAATGAAAATAGAACCAAGCGCGAAGAGCTAAGCACTCTCGATCAGGTATTTAGCAACCTGATCCTGTTTAACTTCAGCCTCATGGTGCTTAAAGGAAACGCCTTTAAAAAGCTCTTTTCAAGAAAGCCTATACAGGTAGCAGGCTACCACTTTAAGACGATTCAGAGATGGATCAATAAGCACTTTAAGGAGTATGACTTGATATATGCCAATCACATTAGAACTGCCGAATACGCGAGAAGGCTTCCATGTAAGAAGGTGCTGGATTTCCATGATGCGATCTCCATGAATTATAAAGATGCTCTAAAGAGAGCTAGAGGATTCTGGAAGGCCTTCTACTTCATCGAGGACAAAAGATTGTTACCTTACGAACTTGAGGTTCTCCAAGACTTTGACAAATACTTCATTACTTCGCAGGCGGATAAGGATTATTTGCTGGCAAATGCCTCAATGTCGGCCGATATAGAAGTAATCCCCATGGGAGTGAATGATAAAGCTCTGAAGCGGGACCAGAATGTGAAAGAGGAAAATTGGCTCGCTTTCTTAGGAAAAATGAATTATTACCCCAATGAAGACGCGGCCATATTTTTCGCAAACGAGGTCTTCCCTTTACTAAGAAACAAAGATAAAAGCTTGAAATTTGTCGTTATCGGGGCGCATCCCACAAGAAGAGTCCAAGCCTTAAGGAAAATCCAGGGAGTAGAGGTCACTGGGTTTGTGGATGATCCTTATAAGTATCTCGAAAAGGCAAAGGTGGTCGTCGCACCGATGAGATTCGGCGCGGGTGTCCAGAATAAGATACTGGAAGCAATGGCGTTGAGAAGGCCTGTTGTGACCACTTCCAAAGGAGCGAGAGGGATCGTAGGAGAGGACGGAAAGCACTTTGTAGTTATTGATGACCCCCAAGAGATGGCAAATAAAATCCTGGAGTTATTAAATGATAACGAAAAGAGAAAAGTAATCGGGGAGAATGCCAGGGCTTTGATAGAGGAGAGATACACCTGGGATGCCGTCGGTAGAAAGCTTTTGAAGGAGACTAAAGAGCTTATATGAAGTCCTTGATCTTAGCAGGTGGATTGGGAACACGTTTAAGAAAGATTGTGCCCGATAAACCCAAGCCAATGGCTCTAATTGCAAATAGGCCATTTTTGGAGTATCTAATCTTGCAATTGAAACAATATAGGTTAACGGATATCGTGCTTTGCGTTGGATATTTAGGTGAACGGGTAAAGGAATACTTCGGTGATGGAAGTAGATGGGACGTTCATGTCTCCTACTCCCAGGAATCTGCGCCCCTTGGCACGGGAGGGGCGATCAGGTTGGCCGAAAAACTGGTCCAAGCAGAAAACTTCCTCGTCATGAACGGGGACTCCTTTCTGGATATCGACCTGAACAGGCTCATAGATTATCATCTAGAGCGGAAGGCTTTGGCAACGATGGCCCTGGCCGAAGTTGAGGATCCTGCAAGATACGGAGCTGTTGAGATAAATGAAAAGGGAGAGATCGAAAGCTTCGTGGAGAAAGGGGAAAGTTCGGGATCGAAGCTGATAAATGGAGGGATATATGTGCTGGATAGAAAAGTCTTCGACTATATCCCTGAAGGGAAGGTCTCTTTGGAAAGGGAGGTCTTTCCAAAGTTGATTGGTAGGAAATTTTATGGGGTACCCGTTAAGGGATACTTTATCGATATCGGGATTCCCGAGGACTATGAGAGATTGAGGAGGAATCCCCAAATGCTAGTTGAGTTGATCTAATGGAAATGACTATAGTTATGCTCGCTGCTGTTGATTCTTAGAGGCTAACTCGCTAAGATAGCGATAGTAAACTCCGAAGGGAGGTGCGATCGTGGGAGATACTGAAGTCCTCAGACAGAAACTTCTGGAGAAGGTCGCAGACTTACCGGAGGTCCGGCTTCAAGAAATTCTAGACTTCGTTGATTTTCTCAGGGCCCGCGAGAGAGAGAATGAGGACTCGATCCTGAAGGTAGCCGGTTGCCTCACCGGTAGTCCGCTCTCCGCCGAGCAGATCGAAGAAGAACTCTACGGGGAGGAGCCAGCCTGATGCTTGAGGCGGTCTTCATCGACACTTGGGGCTGGCTAGCGCTGGGGCATCGCCGGGATGCTCGGCATCGGGAGGTCAGAGCGTTTTATCAGGCCTTACAGGAAGAGGGCGCCCTTTGCTATACCACGGACTACGTCCTTGATGAGACGATCACACTTCTCTTCCGGCGGGAGGTGTTTAAGGAAGTCGTCCGCTTCATAGAGGGAATCTTCCAAGCCACTAAGGAGCAGCGCCTTACAGTGGAACGGATCACTTCTGAGCGATTCTCCTCCGCCTGGAGACTTCGCAAGCGATTTCAGGATAAACCCAAGATCTCCTTCACTGACCTTACCTCGATGGTTATCATGAAAGAGAAAGGAATAAAAAGCATCTTAACGGAAGATGAACATTTTCTCCAAGTCGGGATGGGCTTTCAAAAGGTCCCATGAAGTGGCAAGCGCCGGGGGCTCAAGGAGCACTTTAATAAAATGGAGTTGCTTAGTTCCCACAGCTAAACTATGAGCTTGGAGGATAAGTTAACCAAGGATGAAGGGAAAAGACTTGAGAAAGCAAATAGCTTGTTTCTCAAGGATGCAAGCAAGTTTTATGAGGCCTATCCAAGTTGCAGACCTCGCTGAGATGAGGAAGCGGGTAGGAACCTCTCCCTCGCATTGGTGGTGGTATCTGGAGAAGCTCATCCAGGTTGAAAAGGTCTCTAGAGGGAGGCCTTGAGATGTTAATTCGTGCAAAAGCCCCACTTCGGATCAGCTTCGCTGGTGGTGGAACCGATGTCCCTCCCTATCCAGAAAAAGAGGGTGGTTGTGTCCTCAATGCCACGATCAATAAATACGCCTATGGAACATTGCGGCCGAGGAAGGACAGGCAGATCAAAGTCGAATCCGTGGATTTTGGGATCTCTGTCAATTATGATGTGGATGAGGAGCTTATTTATGATGGCAAGCTCGACTTGGTCAAAGCCGCAATTAAAAAGCTCGAGGGGCAGGATTCCACTGGGTTTGATCTCTTCTTGCATAGCGATGCTCCTCCAGGGACGGGCCTCGGCTCTTCCTCCACAGTGATGGTTGCCTTGGTCGGGTTGTTAAAGGAATTTAAGAATATGCCTCTTACCGACTATGAGATCGCTAACCTTGCCTATATCATTGAGCGCAAAGAGCTGGGAATCAAGGGCGGGCTGCAGGATCAGTATGCCGCCACGTTCGGTGGATTTAACTTTATCGAGTTTTTGAAAGACAGGGTGATCGTCAACCCCTTGAAGATCAGCCAGGATGTGATCAACGAGCTGGAGCATAACCTGCTCCTGTGCTATACCGGAAAGACCCGGCTCTCGGCCAGGATTATTGAAGATCAGGTCAGTAGATACGAACACAGAGAGGAAGAAACACTGCAGGCGATGCGTAACCTTAAAGAGATCGCTATTGAGATGAAAAATGCCTTGCTCCAAAGAAGATTGAATGAATTTGG
>JAGGZU010000033.1 GCA_021161865.1 Thermoplasmata archaeon | reverse complement strand
TGATATGACTTTACCGATCGAGCCCAGGTAATCCAGGCTGAACATCGACGTTAGATTTTGATTGCCTGTTATAGAGACTGAGACCTCTTTATCGTCGCTGGATGGTTCGATCTTGACGTTATCTTTTTCACTTTCGCCCGACACGATGAATAATGGTTGAGGTTTAACTTCCAGTTTGAATACCGCATAATCGGCACCAATCATCTTTATCGCCCTGACTGTGTTTGCAAGGTATGACCCCGCCAGTGTAACTGATCCGGGATGTATCAATTCCTCTGTCATTTGTGGTGCTCTAATTGACGACGCGTTTAGAAGCCATAGAGTATATTTCAGGTTATTCATGCGCATCTTCAATGTGTCATCGCTTGCGAGCTGAAGATGACACAAACTATCGGGGTCGCCCATTTTTAACATCCCATTCAGTCGGGTAAGGTTGGCGCCAATTGTAATTTCTCTATCTGCATTATATGATGTAAATGCCTTTTCAGATAGATTTAGCGACACCGTTGATACGTGTGCCGCATCAATTGCATGTACTGAAATACCTTCGCCTGTGATTTTAAATCTGGCTTCATCAACCACTGCAAGTAATATATCGATCGCTTTTCTGAATAATTGTGTACTTATTTCTGCGTCAAGCAACATATTATCGCCTCCTAAATCTTCACAACAAACTCTTTATCAACCCATTTTCTGGTGAGCTTCTTTATTCCACGGTTTATCTGCGTAAGCCTTGTACCTGCTGCCTTTAGATTAGACACGAATTCGCTGTACTGAGCAGGTTATGAGATTTAGACATTTTGTTTCAAATCCCTCCGCACGATAATATCAATTACACATCGCGCCGGGTGTAACCCACACCCTCCTATCCATTCGCGCGTCCGTTCTGGTATCGCTCCTGGATTCGCTTTCTCTATTATGTTGTACGCTGCGTTTACATCCGCATGAATTATCTTCCCGCTCTTACTTCTGAACAGGCTCCTCGTTTTTCTTTTTCCCACGTATTCTTCGTGATGCTCTATCGATTCTTTATCGAGAAAGCTACACTTGCTTGTATGTGACTCTTCCTGGAGTATTACCTCAATTCCTTTCTCTTCTGCCTTATATTTCGTCTTATGGATTATCTCCATGAACGGTATCTGTGTGAACGTTTGATTGTTTCTCCTTCCTATGTTTACGTTCTGCTTCCAATTCTCGTTGTACCCGAAGATTATCGTACCTATTTCATGCTCCACGCACCAATCCACGATGAATCTGCTTAACTTGTGTATCCAGTCAGTTGCTTTTCGATCTCGTTTTGCTTTTAATCTTTTTAGCTTATCGCCGTCCTTTACACCCTGCACATCATATATACGCTGTAACTCCGCTTTTCTCTTATTATAGAATTGGTTGATAGACTTTATGCCTGCCCCATCGTCCTTAACAACAATCGGTTTCTCACCGATATTGTTTGCAATAGTTACGATGTTCGCAGCACCTAAATCTATTCCCACTATTCTATCCTTATTTCTTTTTATCGCATCCACCGTCTTATTATATACGATTTCCAGTACGTATCCTACTCCTCTCGGGATGATCCTCACTTCCCTCAATCCTTCTTTTATCCTCGTCTTTATTTTCATTCCCATCAGCTTAGGAAGAATAGTCAACTCGCCATCCTTTAGTCTCGCCTGCTGGTTCGTGAATACTAAGATGTGTTCACCATCCTTCTTCTTGTAACCCGGTATCCGCGGTCGCTCTTTGAACTTCTCTGGGTGCTTCTTCCATTCCTTTATCGCCTTGAAGAATGATTTCCAGCTTTTATCGAGGAGTTTTAGGATCTGTTGTGCCGTTTGAGCGGGTAACGCTCTATAATTTTCACTATTCTTAAGTCGTTTGTCCAGTTCATTATAACGAATCCATTTACCAGATTTTAAAAACTCCTGGCGAATGGTGTAGTTTGCTTCGTTGTAAAGGTTCTTGGAAATGTGACATAGCCTTGAGATTGTTTTATCTCCCTTCATCCATATTTGCTCAGTCCTCGTTACCGCTTTAGCTTCCATTCTTCAGCTCCACCCCCAGCTTCTTGTTCCTTCTCTGTGAATAGAGCTTCTTGAGATACGCAATATCTGCATGGCTTCTCTTGCTCTCATGTGAATAATATTATCAGGTGGGAGTATACGAAACTTTCGGTTTATTATCATTTACTATATTTACCTCCTAAATGAGAAATGAGAAGGAATTACCTCATCCTCCTCAACTTTTGTTCAACAAGCGTTGCAAATGCGAAAATGCATACTACTATAGAAAAACCTGGAATCTCTGGTGTTTCTACGGGTGTCTCAGTCGTCGTCGGTACTTCCGTAGGTACTGCAGTCGCGGTTGACGTGGGTGTTGTCTCACTCACGCATTCGTTCAGGTCGTCATTGGGGCATGGGTCGTTACCATCTAATAGTCCATCGCTGTCTGTGTCCGGATTACAGGGGTCTGTTATCCACCCGTCTTCACCTTCAATGGTCTCTTCATAATCATTCAATCCATCACCATCAGTATCCGGGTTCTCCCAGTTTGTGCACGTAAACCATTCGATATTGTCGGGTATACCGTCTCCATCTCTATCTGTCGTTCCACTCCCGCCTCCGCCGTGATAATAGTGGATCGCCTGTTCTTCTTCATATCGTGCTGTCCATCCTGTAATTGCAATTTTGTATGTTCCAGGTGCAAGCTGGGGATGTGTGCAGAGTACGATTGGTGGATTTGTGATTGTGCCATTATATACCAAAGTGCCATTAACGAGCTCAAACTCACATTGGTCTGAATACCACTCTTCCAAACTTTCTATTGGTGGCGTGCCTTCGGTGGCCGTGATCGTGATTGCTGTGATGTTATAAAACTCTCCACCGTATTCGATGCAGTCTCCAGCGTATGCCGATCGTGCTATATCAAATCCTATTAGAAATGCTATCAGTATTAGCAATGCGATGACGATATACGCAAATGTTTCGGGCTTCATGGTTTCACTACTCCAAGTTTCATTAGAATCCTTACCGTGCATCCTTGTGCCTGATCGCACCAACTTTTCCACGTCTGCATCGTATCATCTATCCATTCGTTGTATGGTAGGCTACGTGAGAACTCACTTTCTTCCGACATTTCAAAGTCCTGATAAACCGTGGATATAGTATGTGTGTCCGTTTCGTTTCCGTTGTGATATAACACCGCGTTCACATCAATTGAAATAGTGCCGTTAATCGGATTGTTGGCTCTATTTTCCATTGTTATCATTGGATTCCAATCGTCTGGCAACCAGACCTCATGCGGATAAATTATAACGGGTTTTTGCACTTCAAAAGTGTCACTGACAGGGTTACTTTTGTATGGTACCAATGCTCCGTATGCTGGAACTACCAGCATTGCCGTGAACAAGACAGTAAATATGATTTTCTTCATCGCAATCGCCTAAATATAGAAAGTGAGGGGTTAACCTCACCTGTCCGTATCGGTGTAGCTGATCAGATCTGTTTCGAAGAGATAGTTAGACGGGTTCCAAGCTGTCATCTGTGGTTCAGTGTAGTCACTTGATGGTACAAGCCATAGTTTTGCACCGCAGCAATGCTCGTAGCCATCGGTTTCACGGTAGTCTGGATCTGGGTTGATATTCCAATCCGGCTCGCACGGTAAGTTCATGTGGAGATCAACCTTACCATTCATCATTAGATTGCCATTATCATCTGTAACACCCGATCCGATAAGTGCTCCAAGATTGTTTCCACCCCAGTTCACAAATCTGTCTGGTTTGTCCGCATAGTAAATAAGGCTGTAATCGGTGTCTGGCGTTAGACCCGTTCCAACTACCTTATAGCAGAACTCGGGTCCTGCAATATTATAAGTTACAGTCGCCTTTGTGGTGTCGTTGGTTATTGGCTTCCAGTCGCTATCTTTGTTCTCAAGTGTTAGTGT
>JAGGZU010000096.1 GCA_021161865.1 Thermoplasmata archaeon | reverse complement strand
TTCCGTCATGTTTTTCATCTCCTGTCCCACCGAGGGACAAGACACATAAGGACACGGTAGTATATAAGGTTTGCGGTAAACTTTAAGACGATTGACGAATACATAAAAGGCATTTGCCGTTATAGAATCAGAGCACATATACGGCATTTCCCGAATCACAAAATCGGCGCCGCATAGTTACGACTTGCAAAACCCTTAAATACATCTCCTCTTTTTTGCAACCCATGAAGCGGAAAATCTTAAACACTCAAAAACAGGAGCTGGGGGGCGTAAAAGTTCGGAGTTGCATAAACCACACCGGGGGGGGTGTCATTCATGCAATTCAATATGCAATCCTTCTTAAGAAGTGCGTGTTTTCGGGGGTGCTATGATGCGCCCGGCGGACAAGGAAAAACACAGGACTATCTACAACCTCTTAATCGCAGGAGAAACGGCCGCAAACATCGCAAAAGCAAAGAAAATATCCCCATCTACAATCTCTCGAAAAGTGCAATACATGAAGAAAAAAGGCATAATCGTGGAAACAGGCTACGGATACATAAAAACCTACGCTCCGGGGCCTGCCGCCGCCGCTTTTTTCAAGAACGCCGATGATGACAAAAACATTCATGCAACAATCACACCCACGGGGGTGTCATGCGACACATTGACACGCCAAGACGCCGCAAAGGTTTTCAACGACAGCGACCACCCCCCCATCACCTACTACACCGGCCACACCCCACGGGTTCACAAAATCATCTATAACGCCGATGTGCCGCACTTCTCCCCACCGCCACCGGGAACGAGATGGGGGCGAGTAAAACCCAGTGAAAACAACAGGAACAAGGACATCTACGCCGTCGCATGGAAGAAACAGAAAACCACGAAGGCCGGCGTGAACTTCTATTATGCAGTGGTTAGCATCCCATACCTGAAGAAACCGGCCAAGGTCATGTTTCAGGGGAAGGAAAAGTACAACATGCAGATCACCCTACCTATCGTCTATGTGCTGAAAGAATGGCTCCCAGCGCTCGAAAAAGGGGCCTTGAACAAGCTGTTTAAGGACATGGCCGCCTCCATCATCGACACCTTCACGGCCCACGGCTTCGACATCAGAAACGGCCCCAGGGCTCCAGAGAAATCTATTCATTACGCTCATTACATCCCTATTCTACAAAGAGAAGAGGACATCCTGCCCGGAAACAAAGTAACCGCATGGTGGTTCGATAACAGCGAAGGACCCACCAAGCGGGACGCTGAAACAAAGGAACATAAGAAATCCGCACACATCGGCGAAGGCCTCGATTTACTCTCCGAGCTCCCGGAAATCCTCCCCCCGCTCATGGAAAAGGCCGACATGCTGGAAGAAGAAGCCAAACACATCTACAACAAGGCCAAATCCAACGAGCAGGCCATACAAACCACAGCCGCCGCCATATCTGCCATACAGGAGAACCTGACGGCCCTAACGGAGGCCATAACCCTACTCTCACAGGTCGTAACGCAAACACCGCAGCAACCCCAACAGCTGAAGAAGGAGGCACCAAAAGATTTATATCAATGAACACCATTAGGCCATCGTGGCCATTTTATCACAGCCGGCAGAGGGCCACAGTCATTCGAGCCGTAACCATACTTGCTCCGCCGGCCTCCTCTTCTTTTGTGCGATCCGTTTTCAAGATACCGAGTACTTTTACCGACCCCCTATAATGTGCGATAACTTTCGAAAAGATATATTTTCGCAAGTAAACCTTATATACTACTTGCAAACCTTTTTGTTTTCGCAGGGAAAAACAAAACATATATATTGTGTTTTCGCAGGGGAAAACGAAAGTTATTTATACCGCTACGCTATACGGTGTGATGGTGATATCATGACGGAAAACACAACAACAAAAAAGAGCGAGGACTTGGCAGAGATGAAGGTCACCCATAACGACCTTGAAAAGGAGTTCAAGCGCAACGATTATCAAGGAACACATCTGCCGATAGATGCACATGGTGTGGCCGGAGGAAAGGACATGGATGTAACTTACTCACCCTTCTCATCGAGATCAGAAAAGTATAGGTATATCGCATACACTCATTTTCTGGCCGCAAAAATCACTTACAGGCTTGCGGCCGAGAAAGAACGGGGCTGGCCTCATGGAAAGGTCGAAGCAATACGAGAGGCATATGACGAGGCAACCGCATATAAGGGCGCAATCCTGCGGATGGAAGAGACGGAACATCTATACAGCCTCGCAGACATGCTCATGGACATGCTGAAAGACGCAATCATCGAGGAAGCAGGAGAAAAAACCAAGGCCATGGGCCTGAAAAACAGAATAAGAAGGTGGATAAAATGAACAAAGAACAGCACGAAATCAGAAAGCGAGAGAAGGAAGAAGCAGCGAAGAACAGACAGAGAGCACTCGAAGAGCTGGAGCGGGCCGAGCTTAAAGCCCGTGAAGCATTCGAGGAGAAGGTGGAGCCGGATAACTGGGGTTTCCGGTTGCTGGAGATATGGGGGTATGCGTCATGACCACACATATAATGAGTTTCACATACGCCCCGAAAATCGAGGCGGTACGGAGCGGAGAATGCCGACAAACAATAAGAAAGGTCAGAGGCAACAGAAGGATAAAAGAAGGAGATTTCATAATCTTTCATGGGTGGTCGGGGAAACCGTATAGAAGCCCGTGGTCGTGGAGGTTAAAGGTAAAAGTTACTGAAGTCTTGGGATTTGAAGCGTTCCCCGAAGGCGTACGCTTGCCCAATGGTTATATCGAGGGGTGGGGGTATATGAAAGAATATGCGGAACTTGACCATATAAGCCCACCCACAGGCGAAGCACTCAAGGAAACCCTGAAAAAACTCAACGGCCCAGACTGGGGGGGCTATTACAATATAATCCGGTGGGAGGTGGTTGGTTGAACTACCTCTATGCAGTCCGCCAGGTATGGGGTCCTGACCTGTTCAACAAAGAAGAAGTGCCACCTATCGACACGGAAACGGTCTTATTTTTCGAGCAGTTCCAGGGGCAGAGTTTTTCAGGCATCATATACAAGAATGGGCGCCGCTGGCACTACTATGCAGAGTATCTTTTCGGCGTAGGAAATGAGATATTCGCACCGGGCCAGTGGCAAATCATAGAGGAAAGGATAAAGGGGGCAAGAAAGTGAGCTTTAACCCAATAACCACAATCCCGCCCGAAGTCCTCGAAAACCTCCCACGATGGGAAAACGGCCAACTCAAAGGAAATGTCCGCTACAAGGTCCGGGCCTACATCCTCGCCAACCTCATAGAGGAACAGCCGGACGGATCGTACATCCTGTATCCCCTCCCCGGAAGGTCGCAAATACACCGGGTGCAGGAGAACGAAATCGGCCTAATGGCCTGCACCTGTCAGGGCTATCATGTCAATGGCCGATGCTCCCACACGGCAGCCGTCGAAGTGTACAGGCGAATCATGGAGAGAACGAATCTGGAGGTTGAAGCGTAATGGGTAAGAAACTCCCGAAATACATCCGAGAGGAGGAGCTAAAAGCCATCCTCCGAGCTCCAAGACCGGAACGGCAGGGGTACACCATCGAGGCAATACAGCGCCTCCACGGGCAGCGAAAGAAGCATCTCAAATGGAACGGCCCACGCTTCCCGCTGGAGCTTCGTGATAAGACGATCCTCGAAATGCTGTACAGAACCGGTATGCGGAACTCCGAGTTGCGGAACCTGAAATGGGAACACATAGACTTCAACACGCAAACCGTCACCATCATAAACGGCAAAGGCGGGAAAGACCGGGTCGTCTGGTTCGACGACACCCTTACCCTGTGGCTCGAAAAGCTGAAGGGAGAGATGGAAACCGGCTATGTTTTCCTCTCCTCACACACCGGGGACAAGCTGTCAGGTACGCAGCTGCGCAACATCGTCAAGAAGTATGCACGGCGGGCCGGCCTCCGCCATGCGAGCGAGTATGTGCCCCACATGTTGCGCCATTCCTTCGCAGTGCATTACCTGAAATCAGGGGCAAACCTGCGAACTCTCCAGAAAGCGTTAGGCCACGCATCAATCCAGACTACGCAGATATACCTCGATGTGGCGAATACCGATGTGGAAGAAGACATGCGCAGGCACCCCCTGCCGTGAAACACCTTCGACATTTGTCTTATACTTTACCGTAAACCTTATATACTACCGTGTCCTTATGTGTCTTGTCCCTCGGTGGGACAGGAGATGAAAAACATGACGGAAGCAAACATGAGAGACGAAAAAGGCCGCTTCGTTGCGGCAAAGAGCGAGGCGTCCCTCAAAGGATGGACGAAGAGGCTCAATAAGAAAGAGCTTAAGCATTTGAGGGAGAACGGTGTACGGGATACCTATACCCTCAAGAAGCAGATGGAATATACGGTTTCCGAGAGCCAGAAAGAGGGTGGTGTGTATTGCCATGAGTGCCTCGCAATAGCCAGAAAGCTGGGGGTGCTCTAAAGGAATGCCTCTCACCGTGCCGGAAGGAAGGAGAGTGATACCATGACGGAAGCAAACATGAGAGACGAAAAAGGCCGCTTCGTTGCGGCAAAGAGCGAGGCGGGTGGACAGCCCGCTGGGGTAGTTGTAAAAGAATATCCCCTCGCCCGCACATACTGCACGGGCGAGGTGATTGATGGCAGTGATATGATTATCACTGCAACATCGCTTTACGAAGCGATGAAAGAATATAAAAAATTTATGGAGATTGGTTATGGGGAGCTAGTCAATCTCCATGAGATAGAGTTGCTATCTCTTCCAAAACCTTCTTGCCACGACCTCATCGAGAGGCTGGCAAGCAACGGAAAGGTTTTTTCCGTCGAGTGCAAATACTGCGACGGAAGGACAGCGGTTGTGGAGGTTGATGAAGGAGTAGGGTGCCCGGAAACCTTCACATATAAAAGGGTGAATGGGACATGGACGCTTGAAGACGATGAGAGGGGTGATTGAATGAGTAAAGAATATGAGGTCATAAAGAGACGGATTGACGGCGTAGAAAAGGGAGATATCCTCATCGTAACTGATGAGGACAATCTCATCAATGATGAGCCGTTTTTTGGCAGCTGGACGCTTGATGAGGAGGTCTTTGAGAGTGACGACTCCGTACATCTGCTTGTGCGTCCAGCTGCCACGGGGGGTACTCTAAATGACCTCGAAGCATACGGCATCGAGATAGAGAACGACCTCGAGGCCATAAGGGAGGCCGTGAGCGAGGCGGGCGAACAGCCCGCTGGGGTAACAGAGGTGATAGAAGGGGTGGAGAGGGCAGATACTGTTATTTGCAGTATCTGTGAAAAACCGATAGCTCCTTATGAGCCTCATTGCGAAGAGGTTGTAATGAGGGAAGGGAAAGTGATAGAAGTGATAGCTTCTTTTCACTTCAACTGTGATACGATAGAGGAGTCCGAGAGGGTGCTCTAAATGACCTCCTTCGACCATGACAGAGAGGTGGACATTGAGGACGTCCCGCAGGAATGGATAGAGGAATGGAAGCAGGAGGGCATTGATGAAGCCCTCCCAGAAATCGGTTCATACCTTCACAGAGGGGACAACTATAAATATCTCCTCTTGCGGCCGGCAGTGCTGAAGGAGCGCTACAAGCACCTTCTTGCAGAGCGGGAGCGGAATCTGGCAGAGATAAAGGCCGCCGATACTGACGACCTGAACAATCTCGAATCTGTCGGGATATTGATAGCAAAGGACATATCAGCTATAAAGGGGGCCGCAAAGATAAGGGGGGTGAAACTGTGAGCAAAGAAACAGTCGCAAAAGTAAAGCGCCTCTGCGGGCGCATGGACACAGAGGAGCTGAGAGAAATCATAGAGTACGCAGAAAAGAGGAACAGAAAGCTCTATGCCGAAAAGAGAGAGAAAGAGCTCAGGGAAAGAAAAGCACGGATAAAGGCACTCCCGGAGGGTGCGAAGCTGTTAATCCTCACCGGACCGGACGCCGGCGAAATCGCCGAGCTCGTGGAAGCAAGGCGGGAGTGGGCAACCGTCAAGGTAAGGGGAAAGTTGTGGGAGTATCGTCTCGCATGGCTCACTGATGCGGTAGATGATGAGAAACAGAAGCAGCAAGCAGAAGCGACCGGGAGAGCAACCCGCACACTATCTCAGATTTTCGGGGGTGCCTGAATGAGCGATGCATACGCCAAGTTACAGCAGGTTATCAACTTTCCACCTTCTCCGGCCCGTTCCGCAGAGGCCCTTATGCTTGCGGCAGAGATTGCTGACGAGATAGCAACGCTCGAAGTGCTGGTCGAGCAGTACGAGTTGAGAAGAGAGGAGATAGAGGCGAAGGAGGCTTCCGCTATCGCAGAGGCAACGAATGAAGACGGGAAGAAGTTATATACTAATGATTCCGCCCGGAAGAATGCCCTCGTGATTGCTCTGCGGAATAATCAATCGTGGGCTGCGCTCACTAATGATTTAAGGAACACGAAATCAACGCTCGGCAGCCTGAAGCGCTACAGCCGCATACTGGGCCACATGGCCGAGATGATAACGGAGGGGAGGATATGAACGATATTGACAGAATACTCTACGAAAACATAATGGCACATCCAGAATCGTCCTGCATGGGTTGCATGTACGATGGTCACATAACAGGCAACGGGCAGCCATGCTCACATCCAGACTCATGGAAAAAGGAGTTCTGGGAGAAGAGAAACGGCTCGGAGGATTGCTTTCAGATAGCGCCAAACTATACTGGTTTTGCGTACAACCCAGTCTATCGGGAATGGTGCAGATATGAGGATGGCCTTATAGTCGAAATGCCAGATGGGGAAGATGTATTCAAGGCATTACTATCTAAAGAGGTGAAACCATGAACCGCATAGACCGCAGAGCGCCCGACGGAATAGTGAGAAGCTCGGCCAATATCAGGGAGTACGGCCCTCGCAACCGCACCAGCGGAAAGCGTGCGTGGCAACTGTCCATCCCCCAATCGCTGCGCCGCCATCTCGAAGCGCACGGCTGGATGGAAGGCGATAGAATCCAGATGGATTTCAATGCGGACACCGGAACCCTGACGCTGAAGAAGAAGGAGAAGAAGCCGGAAAAGAAGAAATCAAGAAGCACACGGAAGGAAATGAAGGCCGGCGCCGCCCCCGTCATATTCGACACCGAGCCGGCCGTATTCGACCATGAGGGAGTGGAATGGTGATATTCTACGCATTCATATTCCTGTTAATGCTCTTCGTGTCCGCATATATCGTATTAAGCCCATACGATGCGGCCGAGGCAACTAACAAGATGCTGGATGAAGACAGCGGCCTTATGGTATGGTTCGTAGTTTTCCTCTATGTCCTTTCCGAGAGAACTCTCTATCGCTTGGGGGTGAAAAGGTGAATGATATACAGAAAATAGGCGTTGATTCGACTGTGGAGGTATATGGTGCAAAAGACTATCTTTTGCGTGGTCGAAGAAGTGGAATGTGTCATGTCTGCGAAAAGCGCATAAATATAGGGGAGCCGGTTTTCGTAGGTGCAGATTGGAACGACGGATTTTATGACATAGAGATATGTATGGAGTGCGTAGAGAAGATATACACAGCAATGAAGAACATAGCTCCATTCGGTCAGTTTGGAAAGGAGGTGGAACCATGACCAACCAACCATTGAACCGCATCTTGATCCTCTCCTCCGACAACTGCGCAGCGTGTGACCGGCTCCGCATCGCACTCCTGAAGCTGAAAGCAACGGGCCGCACCCTCGACTACGAAATCACGAAGGACGACAGCATGAAGCAGAGATACCATATAACATCCGTCCCGACCCTCTTTGTTCTGCCGGAAGACAAGGACACGCCGATAGCATACCTCATCGGAGCGCCGCCTGTTAAATCCCTCGAAGCCTTCTTATCGAAGTATGGGGCGTTAGCATAACCCTGCCCCAAAACCCTTTACATACATCATTTTCCGGAGCGATGTTCAAGTTTGAGATAGTATAATCTAAACTGTAAGGTTGCACCGCAAAACTTATAAACTGTAAAACTATTACCCCTCACTATGCGAACAACACGAACAAGAAGCGCAAGACGGCAAAAGGTTTTATTCCTCCTTCTATTTTTAGCACTCCTCTTAATCCCTGCCGCAATCTCCAGCACAGCGCAGGCCGACAGCGCACAGGGGTACACAATACAGGCGGAGCATGGTATAAATTTTGTCGGCGATACCATGAACATCTCCGCAACCGGTCACACCTATGACTTTGTGACCCTTATATTTTCCAATTCGAGCGGGAACACAACTTATACTTTCATACTCCAACTCAATTACAACGGCACCGGCACAGCACACATCCGCACCGATGACCTGAAGCCGGACACCTACACCGTAGAACTCGGAGTCAGGAATCTGGAAACGCAGGAGATAAACATCGTTGCCAATACAACGGTCACGCTGGTTTATGACCCGATACATATCATGCAGAAGCACATAAACGAACAGGACGGTAAGATTCTGCAATTGATGAAGGACAACGAAGCCCTGAAAAACCTCTATATAGCGAAATATAACGCTATGCGGAACATGCTATTTATCGCCCTCGCAATCGTGGGCACCTTCTTCTTCTTTATGATTTACTCCATCGACTGGCAGGGCGCAATCCTTGCAAGAAAAGAGGCCATGCCGGAGCGCCTGCACCCTGTTCTCGAAGCCATATGGGGTGGAAAGAGCGGAGCGGGCAAAGGCTTTGCATGGATGCGGGATTATCCACAGTGGTATTTCAGGGCCATAAAGGCGAAGCAGGAATACACGATGCAGAGAACGAAAGAACTCATAGAGAAGGAAAAGCAGATATACGAAACACTAAAAGAGATTGACGACCGCCGGCGCATGAAGCGGTCCGAACGGAGATTAAGAAAACTCCAGAAAGCGCTTGAAGATATGGGGGTGAATGGTTGAAAACAGCGAATGAAGTATGGCCGCCGGACATATTCAGGCCGGTGGAAAAAGAAGATTGGGACAAAATCAGGGAAGCAATAGAAACGACCGGGTACACAATGGAACGGGTCGCGGCAGACCTGATGCGCAGAGGCTATGAATCCATGTTATGGGAGACTAAAAAGGAGATTGAATACATCAAAGAAGAGCTGGGGGTGGAATGATGGGACACGATTATTATATGGTATGCCTGAGCTGCAAAGTAAGAACCGCAAGCCTCGGAAAGCTATCGGAGCTACAAGCGAATATAAGCGAATGGCCCAAGATTTTCTCATTCCTCGAAGCACATCAAGGACATCCAATCTCATTCCTCCACGATGAGGATATTCGGGATTGGGATGGGGCCGTTTTTGATTGGCCGGTCGATTCTCTCATGTCACAAAACAAGAAGGAGATAGAAACAACGGCAGCAAACATGCGGCTGGTTTCAGAGATTGAACGGAAAAAAGGAAGGCTGGAAGGAACACGACTCTACAAGAGCGGCGGTGCAAAGATGGCGGAAGAAGAGGAGCAAAAGCTCATTAGAGAGATATATGGGGTGCAGCCATGAAGATAACACAAGAAGAGTATGATAAGCATCTAAAATTTAGGGCAAAACTAACGGAGCGAGCCGAAGAAGTTCTTAAAGTAATCCGGCCAGATTTGGACGAAATATGGGACGAGGTACATTTTTCATATAGTGACAATGGGGTTGATTATATGGCCCGCTATGGTGAGATATGGGGGGAGTTCCCATCATATCTTCTATGGTCAGACAATGTAAAAAAGGACTGGGAAGAGTGGAAGAAGAAAGACATCGTCAAAAGATGGAGATGGAGAGAAGAAGAGGGGGTGTCCGATTGACCACAGCAGACTACACCGTCTTAATCGGCCTCGGCCTTGCATGTGCGACGCTCGCATATTTCGGGAATTCCCTCATCATTTCCGGCGTAGCGGTTGGTTCATATGCTGCCGTCGTTTATCAGGTTTGGAGGAACACCAAGGAGGCATAACATGGTATTAAGGTACACATCAACGCACATAGAACTTTACCCCGAAAGTCCGGAAGACATACCGGAACTCATGAAGGAACTGGAAAAGGCCGTAAGGGAAGGGTTGAAGAACGACATGGTCAAGATTACGGTATTCAAACAGTGGATGGAGAAGGAGGATAAGAAGCATGAAACTCAAACGAGATGAAGCAAAACCGCAGGCGAATGGAATCGACATGGGCAGCATACTGAACGCACAGAAAGAAGTGCTTGCACATACGGCCCTATGGGTCGCAGCAATCGGCTTTTATTTCCTATTCGGCGGCTTCATACCATACGGGTGGTTCTTTATCTTTATGATGGTTTTCGACTTCTACTTCACCTTTAACCGCATGGTGGACCGTGCAACCCTCGGAACCACTCATCTGGCATTCGGCGGCGTGGTTACGACCGTCGCAACATCCCTCGGAAGCTACTACATACCGGAATACAGGGACCCGAAGGATGGCCGCATAGTCATACCTCGGTCAAGGGTTTATGTCCCCCGCTCCATCGACGGGAGCCGAGCCATACCGGCCCTAACACCCTCTTCCCTCAATCCGGGTCATGTGGAGCTGGTTATCGTGCCGGTGAACAGTATAGAGGATGTGAACAATGAGAACAAGCTACATATCGTCAGGAATGCGGATGTTATCATGTACTCGGACAGAAACCCGCCCTACACCCTCTCTGCACTGCCGGACCACATCATTTCCCATTTAAGAGGATTCCCACCGCCTTTCGGCCTGCCCCGCAATACCCGCAATGTCACGGTGTGGTGGGTCCGTGGTGCCGATCCGGTTCCCGATAAGATTAAGGAACTGATAGACACCTTAAGGGAATCAGGCTTTGACGACGACGCCATTAAGGAAATACTCCAGAGTTCAACACGGGTGAATGCCAACCTGCTCGAAGCGGACCTGTCTAACACATTAAGGGACATCTTGAGCAACAGGAAGATGGCCGAGGGCGAACCACGCAGGCAGCCGCACATAACGCAGACAGGAGGGGAAGAAGATGGAACAGAATAATCCCATCAAACCGGAACGCCGGCATGAGCGGCCGCTGCGCCCGAAACCGCCCGAAATCCCTCAAACCCTGCACGGGCAGATAATGAGCATTCAGCACCTTCTCAACACCACGACCGACACCAGCACGGCCGCAACGCTCAAGAAGGAGCTGGCAACCCTCCTCATAAGCGCCATACGAAGCCGGCCGCTAACGGAGGAACAGGCGGAGGTTGCGTCAAAGCTTGAGGAGGAGTTTTTTAAGGTGAAATATGCCCAAGTCCGGCAGGCGTACGATTCCAACGACCATCTTTATAAATACTTCGTCGGGAGTAGTAAAACAGAGGTTGCAGCAATCCCGAAGCCGTCAGAGATTAACGGAATCACTGTCGCTCGGAGAATCGCAGATGAAGAATACCTCCACGCAATAGAACCGACGGTATCTAAACTCTACGCCCTCGCAATAGAGGTAAAACTGCTCGAATGGAAGGGTGGTATAAAACACCTGCCGATGGCAGAGAAATTCAGGGAGCGATTGTCAGGATTCGAGGTTGAGAAAGAAGATAAGGAGGTGGTAAAATGAGCGGAGAAAAAGACCATTATATAGTTGGTGTCTTTGTCAATGAGCATGGTGTGGGCACGGGGCACATTCAAACACAGTGTGAACTTTGCAAGAAAAGAGGCAAACCAGCTGAATATGGCAGCGAGGTAAAGTGTGCCTTCAGGGATGATGGTGTTTTCACTAAAGATAATTGGAACTGCGCAACGATGAATAAGTTGCGTGATATTGCTTTAAAATTGGGCCACCATATCAGAAACGACTCGGATTGGGGAAGTTTCGGGGCCGTTCCTTTCGATGATGATAAGCACTCTGGCTTTATCGTTATGACATGGTACAAGTCAAGAGGAAAGACAGACCTTGCAATATATGTGGATGATGTGGAAACGAAACCGCTGACGATAGAAATGGCCGAGGCCGCCATATCTTATTGGGAAGAGAGGTTGAAACCATGAAACCGGAAACGAAAGAACTACTGCACTACTGGATAGGTCGCAGGTGCGAACCCCCAGTTGTGCCAACATGGGATCCGTACGATGAGGCAGTGAGCGATGTACTTATATTTTTGAGTATCACCCCCCTCGTCATAATCTGCCCGCCAGCCGTATGGTTGCTAATACTCTGTGGCATCCACCTTTATATTGAAAGGAAATTGTGGAGCCAATTCAGGAAGGGCGTGCGGGCCAAAGGTGATGAAATGATTAAATGCAGAGAAGCCCCGATAGCGAAGTATTGGGGGGATGATAGTTATATATCGAAGCGTATCGTATGGCGTGCACGAAGAGAGATAGAAATAATCAAGCAGGAAATGGAGTGGCAGAGAACTGGCCGCCCAACATGGAAAGAATTTGCAGTTGGCGGATTTAAGAGGCATTGAGACCTCTTACTAAAAAATTTCAAAGAACTACACGGAGGGAAAATATGAAAGAAGAAACGAAACAACTATTAATAGACGCATATGGGAACGGAGATAGGACAACAATACCGGCGGAGATAACCATATCAAAACGCACTTTGCGGGCATGGGAAGGCATTGTACTGGCCACAGCCGTCATTTTCGCCATCGCTTCGGATTGGTGGGTTGGTGGCATACTGGTGTTTTATGTCTTTCTCCAGGAATCGGCGGTAAGAAAGGCAAAAAAGCACTTTTCAGGCGCGATAAGGAACGGCCACGGCCGCCTGATGATTCTGGAGCGGGAGCAACTGATAGAGAAGTACGCCGCAAAGGATTTCAAAGGCTGGAAGCGCAGAACCGTAAAGCAAGTGATTAAACAAGCACAGGCCGAAATCAAGGCCATAAAAGAGGAGATGCGGAGGCAGGGCATAGATGCCTGAAGAACTCTATAATGACGAACCGGCGCAGTACGACGCAGAGAACTACCAGCTACGCCCGCAGGATAGGTATGCACTATTCCTAAAACTCTTTGAGGAATACATGAGCAAGGCGGCCAGCCCGCAATACGCCAACCTCGGAGAACTCAACAGGCAAATGGCGGCGGAGATTGAAACGATTTTAGCCCTCCATGAGGAGAACATGAGCCACGACATACTCTACACATGGGCCGAAATGGCCGACCTGCTCGATGCATCGCCGGAGGAGCAATATAAGCACATCGTCCGAACCGTCGGAATGCTCAACAAATGGGCGGTGCGGGCCGGCATCTCCGTCGGAACGCTCATCGACATGGCGGAGGAGATAAGAAGCATGGTAACGGATGAGATGATAGAAGCGGCGGAGATAGTGAAGGTTCGCCGGCACATGGTGGATGATGTGTACATGGACTTGGAGTTCAAAGGCGATCTGGAAACATTGAGAAAAAAGATAGAGGGTGTCAAAGTGGAGAAGAAAACGCTCAAAGATGAGAGATACCTTAAGAAGCCCATTGAGGTCGAGATAGAACGCCTGCCAGATGGTAAATTCTTGGTTTGGTGCGATGAGTTAAAAGATTGGGGCCTCGGCGACACCGAAAAGGAAGCCATAAATGTTTTATACATAAGTCTTGAGGCCACCGCAGAGATATTCATGTATGATTTGAACATGGGGGAGGAAATGACGGACGAGGCCAGAGAATGGGCGGAACTCTTCACGGAAACGGTAAAAACAAAGATGAAACCGAGGCCAACGATGGAACGGAAACAAACATCACAGGAGGCAAAAGATGGAGCGCCAGAATAAACCCGACACCTACGCAATATCAACCATTGCGGGCGGCATATCCGCAATAACCAACGCCATTAAGCACGGCTTTCCCCGCATAGTCACTGGAACCGATGAATACGGGAACCCGACCGGAGATCTAATATTCTCCCCGCTTTCGCCCGATGAATTGGAATACATCGCCAGCGTCCTACTCGTGGATGATTCGGAGCGCAGCGCATTCCTATCCATCATAGACGAGTTCAGGAACGGAAAGGAAATAATGGAGAACCTCATAGACCGCAACGGCAACGCATACGAAGTAACGCTTAATATCACGCTCGATAATGAAGGCTTCAAGACGCAACTGATAAAGAAACTGACCGGCACGGTTAATAAGATGATTGTGGCCGATGTGAACACCGTTATCAACTTTGCAAGCGTCGTACAGGCTGTATTAAAGTCAATGTCCGCACAGGACAGCCGAAAACTCTATAAAATACCGGAGGAATAGAAATGACAAAGAAAAAAGAAAAAGAAACAAAAGAAGAAGTGAGCCAGATGGATGCACCGCCCCCGACCATCTTGAAGGACAACATAGATGAGATTCTGAACCATCTCGACAGTTGAAGAAGGCGATAGCAGCATGACGCTCTCCAAACCCCGCAGAACGACAGAGGTAACCCCTCCAGACTTCATACGCACCACAGCCGGCGAGATAATCAAAATCCCAAAGGAATCCGCGGAGCGCCTGAAGAATCCGGCCATAAACGCATGGGCCACCGAAACACTGATACGGCACCAGAACGGCGCCCTATATCGCAGAGAGCCACGACCGCTAACAATCAACGGAAAACCCGTGCGTTTTGAGGACATATTCAAGCCCGGCCGCATGGGAATCATACTCGGCCCCCTCGGTTCCGGCAAGACCACGCTATTAATGATTTTCGCAAGCATGGCGATCGAGCGGGGTTATAATGTCCTTGGAAATGTGAAACTTCAACGGAGATTAGGGGGTGAAGAAGCACTTTCATACATAAAACGAAAGGTCAAGGAACACAAAGGCGAATTGCCCGACAACCTGAAAAAACTCAAAGACGCAACGCTGGAGGATATAAAGGACTTCGCAATCTATGAACCGGTGCTTTCCCACAAGGGCTATACTTATGTAAACAACTTTGCAGACCTGATAACCCTACTCTCCAGAAACCAGATGATAAGGGAGATGTCCAGATGGGAAACTGGCCGCCGCATAAACGACGCTCACGGAAAGACTATGCTCATCATAGACGAATGGGCCCAGCTGGTGAACCCGTTAAAGCAGCAGGGCGATAAAGCGGATAATGTCCGGCAGTTCATACGCTACACCCGAAAGCTCGGCATTTTCGTTCTTGCAGCATCGCCGTGGAAATCGGACTTCGGGTCCTACTATCTGTCCAAGCAGGTCATAAAAGACGCCCTCGGAGAGCACGCATCCGGCGGGGCCGCAAATATCATCTTCGAAAGAACCCCGGAGAGAATCATGGAAGTGGACCGCTATGCTTTTGAAACATGGGGATCAGCAAACCTAACCCTGATGATGGACCAGGACACTTATTTGGGTGTCGGGCGAAAGAAGCCGAAACTACTCGTAACGCCTCGTGAGGGCTTCGCAAAGCATGAATCACAGGTTAAAGCGGGAGATATTATCTTCGACACCGGCGCCCCCTCAACCTTCGAGAGCGGCCGTATGTCTGACGGCACGGAGCTGAACATGGGGGAGTTCCTACGCTTCGTATCGCTATATGAGCAAAAGCACAACTGCGAAACATACGAGGCCATGACAGCCTTTGTGAAGGCTCACAGCACGAAATCGGCGCAGGAGATAACGCTCGATATTGACGACCCGTACCTTTACACCATGCTCTTAAGAGCCACGGTGAACGCCGCCATGAACACAGCCCCCGACCTCATAGACGACGCTGCGGCCAGCGGAGCGATAACCAACACTCTCTTAATGAAGCACTACGGCGGGGCTCCTGCGACCTATTCAGCGAAGGTTAAGAAGTTCGACCCCGACGCCATGACAAACCTCTTCACCACGCAGGCCAAAATCCTCATGGAGCGCAGGAACAAGGCGGGGCGGCCAAGAAAGCACAAACAGGAGCGGATTTTTTAACCCGCACCACTCGGAAAGTTTCAAAATCGTTATCGAAATGTAAAACCTTAAAGCCGTTTCACTTCATCGGCAAAGAACGAAACCCTTAAATACTGTTAGACACATTAAGGCACGGGTGGCCCCATTTGCGGCCACCTCTAAAGAACCAAACGAGGTGAACGAAAAATGGACATAACAGACATAGCCGCAAATATTGTGGCTCTTGTTGGTGGGGCCACCATTGCGCTTATAATCGGCGTAGTCATGGTGCTCCTTGCGAAGGGCTATCTACCCTGGGGTAGTTTTACGAAAAAGACCAAGGACATGCTCCTGATAATCGGGGTGGTTCTTACCGTTGCCGCTCTTCTTACGATGGGCATTCTCGGAGGTTTGGGCACGGGTGGTGCTGAAACCACAGTAACTCCGACCACGCAGGCAACCTTCGGCCTCACGATAACCAGCAGCGACAGTGAGATAACGGTGGACAGCGTGACCCATGAGGTTACATGGGCGATTAACTTCAACGACACCAGCGACAGCTTCAACAGCGGAACCGGATCGGCAACGCTTAACCTGACGT
>JAGGZU010000028.1 GCA_021161865.1 Thermoplasmata archaeon | reverse complement strand
TTTGGGGTTCGACGTCTGAAAAAAGCCCCATCTGCCTTTGTTTTTTTTGCGGTATCAGTTGATGAAAGGCAAAATCACGCCGCTTGATCATGCTGCCTTTCACAAACGACCACTCCGAAAAGATAATTGGCTGGGGATTGTCTTCCACGGTTTTAAATGTCAGGGCATCACCCTGAATAATATTCCGGCCAAGGATGTATTTAACCGTTTTTCCGCACTCCTTTTTGACCTTTTTTTGATAGAGGCTGCGATAGTTGTCATCAAACAGATAAAACAACCGATTACGGCAGGTTTCTATATTGTCGGCCAGCAAGTCGATACCGTACAGACTTGACACTGCAAGCACAGCATACCGTTCATACTCCAGTTGGCTTCTCTTATAGCGGCTGGCAACAACAGCAAGTTTTCTTCTTAACACCTCAAGCAGGAAATTTCCCGTGCCGCATGCCGGCTCAAGAAACCGGGAATCTATACGCTCGGTCTCCTGCTTAACAAGGTCAAGCATGGCATTGATTTCTCTGGCACGGGTATACACCTCGCCATAGTCAGTAACCCTTTTTTTGGATACGACATGATTTTCCATTATCTTTTTGCTCTTGATCCGGTCGTATTACACCCATAATTATCACTGTGCAGTTTACTTTGGTCAATTGCAATAATTCTGTAGTTAATATCTCGTTTTACAAACTCATCTTGCATCCAAGGAGTAAGTTTTAACATCAAAATAACAAACACAATTACAAACTTAATCCGGTTATCACTATTCTCCCATGTATAGGTCATTTCAGTTGAGTTTCCATTTTGATCTTTACCAGCAAAAAACAGATGAAAGGTTTCACATTTCTGCACCTTAGCTGACGGGATAAGCTTATCAACCTTAATTTTCAGTGCATCTATCGTAGACAGTTCCAGCTCATATCCCTTTCGGTGAGAAAAACGATTACGAATCTCATTAATTTTATATAGAGTTTTGTAAAGATCATCACTCATACCAAGGTTCTTTGATATAATGAGTTTTGTTTTAAATGGCACAAATGTTCCTGCATATAGATCATCCGTACCGGTCAATTTGCTGGACCAAAGATTCAAAACTTCCTCAAGAATAAGATGCCCTCTCAGAATGCAAGTTGCTTCATCAGGAATATTGATCATCGCCAAGTAGTCTTTAGGATCAAAGATTCGACTAAAATCACCGCCGACGGCAACATGTTTATCATTCATTTTTATACCTATTCTATAAAGCGAATAACCAGGCTCACCTGCTGTTATTGTTGGGCAATTCCTTGGTTGTTTTTTATCCTTAACTTTTGCAGTTCTGACTGTACCCTTTCTGATAAAAACATCTTCAATAAAGACTGATATGGAACATCATTTTTATTAGCCAACAAGTTCAATTCATTTAATAAGTTTTCCGGCAATCTAAGAGAAGTGGTAAGGATTCTGTGGCCTTACGTTGTGCGTGAGAGGCTAAGCGTAAGCGAGGTCCTATCCCGCTTGAAAAGCGGGCGATCTCGACACATTTGTTATACCTTACTCACATAGTTACTGAAAAGGTTCTCAATTTGAGCCTCCAGCAACATTTGATTACAACGTTCCAGGAAGGAATAAACTTCTAATAAAATAAATACGTTGTTTTTAATACTGGGGTAATCTTCTGGTTTTTGAATATCCTTAAGCTTATCAGTGTATGACTGGAGCTTGGCATATTCTCTGGTTTCAGAGAGCCCTTTTGACTCGAAATCTCTTAGCATCGTTTCAATTTCAAAAGGGGCTAACCCAGAATATAGAGATGAAGCTCCAGCGAAACTATCAACGAGTTTGCCTATTGAATTATTTCCCTTATAGTCACTGGCGGAAATTGACATCCCTAGTAATTGACATAGTACGTTCTTAAGTTCTTCATGACTCTTTGAAAGCTTTATCTGCCTTTCCTTATAATAATCAAACAAATGTTCTCGTGCCTTGAACTCATGACTTTTAGTTATTTCATTGAGTTTTATTTCATACTGGGTCTTAGTAGCTTTATAGGTGGCAAAAGCAGCAATTATTGCCGGACCAAGAATCTTTATTGCATCTATCGATATCGTTTCTATAACCTTAGCCACTTCTACTTCCATATCCGATTATTCCTTTACATATAACGGTGGTGTAAATCAATGACAGGCACAGAGACAAGCTTGCTCGCCGAAACATACAGAAAAAAGGAGCAGAGAGGAAATGTTCCTGACAAACCGGATTAATTGTCTTTTACCATGAAAATACTTTCCGAAAATCGGAGTATAATCGCGGATAAGCGCGAAAAAACGAGTATATGCGAAAAAAATAAGTGACGCGTTCTGTCGCCATTTTCATGCTCGGGGGATGACAACATTTTTTTGTCATGAGCGTTTAGTTAGTTCTTTTATAAAAATTTTACCTTTCCGTCTCCCGGTTTGCAATGCTTTAATATCACCATCTTTGCCTAAAGAAAATTATGCCTTTAATATCAACTGACAATGACCTGATGCAAACCCCCGGGTGTAGTCAACCTCACTTGTCTTGGCACAAGCAGCCCCCTATTTTCACTTTTCCGGAACCTATTGTCGTAAGTTTTAATTGTCAAGTGCGTCTCCGATAAACCTGCACACCACCAAAAGCATCACCAAGAAAGATGCCAAAAGCCCGTTTGATTTTGGATACGGGAAAGGAAAGGGTGAAGATTTATTGCCTTGCCCAGTTTCCATTGTAGTGTTTACTTTGGCAAAAGTTAGGAATACCACTGCCATCGTGAATCTCTTATCCATGTACCTGTGGGCCAAATGGTACATTGAGACCAAACTCAACCTTGAAATCAGTTGCCTTGACCATAGGCCTTATAGCACGGTTTTCTCTGATCAGGGCTACAATCCCATAACGCTCCATGGTTCGCAAGGTTCGTGATAGATTACTCCGCTTTCTTCCCGTTACAATTTCCAGTTCCTTCAATGAAGCAGGCTTTCGTTCATTTATGACTCTCAATAATTCTTGATTTTCATTACTTAAGACCTGTGCCATGGACTTTAGAGATTCAAACCATACTTTCGGTTCTCCTTTTCTGGGCGTGTACTGACCTTGGGCAATAGCAAGTGTCCGCCTTTTGTAATTCTCTCGGGACATAATTCCAATCTTCAGCACTTTTCTCGGCATGTTAACACCTCACTTTTTCTTTATAATCTCTTCTACCTCAAACCAAAAATCTTCCAGTAGTTTTTCGGGAGATTTAAATTCGTAAGGACTTACCCTCCCCAGTTTGTGCTTGTGATCCAATGTGATTTTGCGATATCCATATTTTCGTCGTTTGGCTTTCACAATATGAGCGTTATCAAATCCCAGGACACGGGTATTATTTCGGTCATGAAAGGTGAGCGAATAACGAATGCCATGAGGAATCTGAGGACTGGGAGGCACACGGCTTATTTCAAACTTCGTCCAATAACCATCTTCCATAAGAAAAATCTCGTTATCCAGATTCAACAGGCTCTCTAACGAATTATTCCCTTTTGAATATTTCTTCTCTGCCATTTGGATACGAATGTTATCATCAGATGATAACTTAGTCAAGATTTCAAAATCATCCCCTGTTCCCAAAAGAATCAGATAGATAAAGGCATTGCAAGTTGCATTTTCTTCTGTGAAAATAAGAAAAGAGGAATGCAAAAAGACATAAAATGAGGAAAAAACGCTATTGACAAACCGGACTAATTGTTTTTTACCATAAAAACACACAAAATCATGTTGAAAAACCAGTCTGTATTTTCATATCCGTGGGTGACCAGGATATCCTGTTTGCGCCTGTCTGCGCCTGTCTGCGCCTGTCTGCGCCTGTCTGCGCCTGTCTGCGCCTGTCTGCGTGCGTTGGCGCACAGGCAGATGCGTTGGCGCACAGGCAGATGCGTTGGCGCACAGGCAGATGCGTTGGCGCACAGGCAGGTTTGGAT
>JAGGZU010000127.1 GCA_021161865.1 Thermoplasmata archaeon | reverse complement strand
ATACTATAATCATCAACCTGTGCATAAATGTGAATTTTATCATTACTAATTGTTATTTCTGGTTCAATACCTTCAAGTGCAATTATTATTTTTGCTTTAAGGATTTTGTTATGTATTGTTTCGTAACTTCCATAAAATGTTCTATCTAATTCAAAAAACACTCCCATTCTTATCACCCTTGATAGTAATAAGGATACCCCTTATTTCTCAATATCCTATGCACAGCATTATGACAACCATTACAAAGTGTAATTAGATTGTCAGGGTCTGCACTACCCTGTGGATTGATGTGATGAACTGAAAGTCGCCTTGTCATAGAATAGCATAACTGACAAGTATAGTTGTCTCTTTGAAGAATCTCCTTTTTTCTCTTTTCGGTGAATTCCTCTTTCTCTTTGTTTTTGTCAAAGAATGGCGGTTCATTAAGGAGAAAGGTTAATAAATCGGTGTTAAAGCCTTTTTCTTTAAGCATTAAATATTGATATCTACTTGCAAGTAATTCAAATACCGTCTTTCTATTCTTGTTTAGTTGTTCGCTTTCGATTAATGCTCTGATTTCGTCTGGAGAGCCTATTTTTTGTATTTCTTTCTCTATTATACGAGCAGATTTGTTTAATAAGTTAAGGTTTATAGGTTTGTTTTTCATGTTAATCTTACATCTTCTTTAACTTTATACTCGCTATGATACTTAATGAAAAGAAAATCACTGTCAAAGAAAGACCGAATATTATACCTATTCTTGGTGTTGCAACCAATGTTCCTCCTGCAATACCAAGACCAACTGCACCTAACATATCACAAAGTCTTATTATCTCCCTAATTTGTTTTTTAGAAAACATCATTCTTCACCTCTTCTTTATCACAAGTCACTATATAAATGCTCTGATAAAGTTAGAATTTTACTCTCTCCCTTAATATTTTTTCTTTTTAGTATGAGTAAGCGTAAAGAATGGAAAGAATCTCCAGTCTTCTTCCTCTTCAGTATGACTTCTTTGATTAACCTTAAATCTTTCACCTCTTGGAGCAAAGATATCAAATGAAAAAAGAACTCTTTTTTCTCCTTTATATTTCTCACTCAACTTATCCACCTCTTTTAAGTCTCTGAACAAGTTTTGGAACTTCATACATAAATCTAATCCATGCTCTCTTTTGCTCTTTGAAGTTATGAGTCATATTATAATCTATTTTTGATACTGGTAACTTTCCAGGATTTCTTATACTTAACTTGATGTCTAAGTCGCTTCTATATGGCAACATTTTAACTGCAAGATTGGCTATCTGCCTGTCATAAGGGCTTACTACCCACGTAATATATCCACCAGGATGTTCACATACGCTTCCGTCTGACTCATACTCATGCCCTTCACAGGAGCTTACTGTAACTAATCCTACTTTATTCCACTGAGCAATAGCACTTGCTATATGAGCGTCAATTCCTGCTCCTTCAGTTATAGGTTTGATTCCGACCTTACTGAATGAGACTACATCATGCTCTCTATTTGGTCTTACTTTTCCAGCTCTAAGAGCAGCTTCACGCCTTATTGCATCTTCTCGCTTCTTTCTCAATTCTGGAGAAAGTTGGTCTAACGGAATATATTGATAGATACACCATATATCCTTTCCTCTATCCTTACCTTGGTAAACTATTATAGTACTTGTTCCATGCTGAGCACCTTTTTTTGCTTCTTTGATGGCCTCCTTCTTACTTAGTCCACCACGCATAAAGGAGAATCTATATCCTTTATAGTAGTAGACAGAATGCTTCTCCCAAGGAATGCTAAGTTCAACAATAATTGGATTTTTATCGAGATTATCTTGTCTCCAGAAATTCAGTGGTTCACAATCAAATCTATCAGGAATACCATCACCATCGATATCCAAGTTACCCCAAATAGGATATCTTGGTATCCTCAAAAGACGCATAGGATTAAAATAAAATCCTCTATCCTTTGGTTTCATATTTCTCATATTAATAATATTATTGCAATATATAAATCTTTTGAAAAGGAGGCAGGCAGAATAGAGGTGCATCAAAGTTCTGAGAGAGGGATGAGACGCTTGTTCTGCCTGCCAGTATGTTTATTTTATTCTATACTCTGTTGATATTTTGGCATACCAATCTCTACTTAATTTTAATTTTGATAAAGAAACTTCTATTTCTACTTTTTTGTCTTCGTTAGCATTTATTAAACTGTGTCGGATTTTCGACTCCAACCATAGTATGGCGTCTTTTTTGTTTTTGAATTTTCTAATCATATTCTCATTCTACTTAGCCTTTAGGATGTTTTTTCATCCAATCTACCACATACTTATAAGCCTTGCCTTTAGACGAAAATAGAATCTCTCTAACGTTATTCTTTCTAAAGATTATAACTTTCCATCTATCATAATACTCCTTTATGGCTATTGAATGAAGTGATATATTGTTAATCCAAAAATCAACCCAAAGTCCTTTCAGAAAATCTGTAGTAGATTTTCTCCAGTTCTTTATTCTTGGCATTTAATCATCTCTTATTTTCTTACTTCCTCCTCTTTTTTAATTTTGCTGGAGATGGATATTCTCTATTATGGTCATCTATTCTGGCTGTTTTAACTATATTAGAATTTCTACTAAATCCATGCACACGAATAAGATGTTCTGCAACATATTTTAATCTTTTGCCACAAATAGGGCATATACCATATTTTTGTCCCATTTTATCATTTCCTACCAAGCAAGTAATTTTTGAGTTTTATAGTATTAAGTAACATTTCTGCTGTTCTCTTTATCCTTCGATTATCTGGTTTACTACCTGACGATGACCAACCAATATCAACCTCATATCTACTACCATATTTCATGATAGCATATACATAAACATTTGTATACTTATGTTCTGCTTTGAAAGAACCATATGATTTATTATAATCTACTTTATCAAATCCCAGCTTTCTTGCATAAACAGCCGCTTTCTTATGCTTTTCATACAACCTCTCATCCAAATCTTTTTTCTTATTCATTCTTTCACCATTAATAATAATATAAAAGACATATTTAAATCTTTGGTTTCTCGACTAATAATCTTTATGACAGTAATCAGGAAAATCCTCTAACATTCTATTCAACCAAGCTCTTGCTCTCTGACCAGCATTCTTTCCTTTGAAATGCTTACTTATTTCAAACCCCGATGGAACTGGAAATGATACTATAAGAGTGGCAAATGCCGTATTTTTTCCATTAATTCCACTTGTATACTTTCCTTTTAGAACAGGATAAGACGTTTTATGAAATGCTGGCGTTGGTCTCTTTATCTCATTTGTCTCATATATAATATAATTTCCACTATACTTTGCAACTCTCCTAAATTCAAACCTTATCTTCCTCATTGCTCCTCCTTCTGTAATAATCTTATCAACATGTGTTTGACTTCTTCCAGTGATGCCATTATTCTTGCTTTTTCTTCATCCTCAAATGTGTAATATGTTCCTTTTTGCAAACCTACAACCATCCACATGTCCTTACTGCTATCTTCTGGATTAGGAAATGCTGTAACTCTACCAACCAACTCTTCCTTGTTTTTTGATGATATTTTTCTGTCTATCATTACCTCTGTAAATGTTTCTCTTCTCACCTCTTCCATATTCATTGTTCCTCCTCCCAATCATATTTCGTTGTTATGCTTTCATCTATCATCCCCAATCTTTCGTCTGTTTCTCTTATTATATTCTCTATATTCCTATACCATTTATCCCAGACGTGGTGGGGAATGTATATTTCTATTTTCATCTTCTACCTCTATCAAGAAGATGAATGCCACTATTACGCAAAATCCTTACAGT
>JAGGZU010000011.1 GCA_021161865.1 Thermoplasmata archaeon | reverse complement strand
ATACTTGCAAGGTCCTCACCATCTCACCATCACCAAAGCAGGATATGCAACCTATGAAACAAACATCACATTCGTCCATCCAGTTATAGATGATGTCTTCGTTCTCGACAGTCTAACTTATACATATGACGACATAATGAACTTTCTGCAAGATAAATGGGGCAGTTATAACGCCTCGCAATTCTGGAATTACATATCCCAGATTGATACAAACATAACACAAATAAACAATAGCGTTGATTACATAAAGGATAAAATTGATAATGTAATAATTCCAAAATTAGACCTTATTTATGAGAATGTAACAAGCAACAATGCATTACTAAACACAATAAATAACACGATTACAAACAAATGGGGTAGTTACACTGCCAGCGATTTATATACAGCATCATACAATACTTTTCTTATTGCTTCATATATAAACACAACAAGATGGGGAACATATACATTCTCAGACGTTATGAGTAAGTGGGGAACATATACTGCGTCATCCCTATATGGAATTAGTGAGCAGGCAAAAAATATAGCAGATTACATAAATACCACAAGGTGGAACACAAAAACAGCACAAGATTTGTATGACATATCAAATCAGGCAAAAACAGTCGCTGACCAGGTATATGCAAAATGGGGAACATACAATGCAAGCGACCTTTATGACATTTCATATGATATATGGGTTTTATCAAATAAAATCAACGAAACCACAACGAACATAAACAATACACTTAACAATATTGTATTGAAAATAAATTCGATATATGAAAATGTAACAAACAACAATTTATTGCTTAACGACATAAACTCAACTGTAAATTCTATATTATCCAAATGGGGAACTTATACAGCAAGTGATATATATTCGTTGGCAGAAGAAGGGAGAAACATTGCTGTTTATATCAACAATACCAGATGGGGGTCATACAAATTTTCAGACATTATGAATAAGTGGGGTTCATATACCGCATCTTCACTTTACACAGTTAGCCAGCAAGCAACAGACATTGCATCTTACATAAATACTTCAAGGTGGGGAGATAAGACAGCACAGGACTTATATGATATATCTAACCAAGCGAAGACAGTGGCAGACCAGATTTACGCAAAATGGGGTTCTTATACAGCAACAGACCTATATGACCTATCAAATTCTATATTGTTACTTACAGAAAAGATAAATGAGACAACAACGAACATAAACTCCACCGTAAATTCAATATTATCAAAGTGGGGTGCATACACAGCAGACCAACTATACAATAAAATTAATGATTGCTACAATATAATGTATTATATTAACAATACAGTATGGGGAGGCGTGCTGGCAGATGACATACTACAGCAGGCAACTCAGGCAAGACAGTTTGCTGAATACATAAACAATACCAGATGGGGGTCATATACCGCACAGGACATAATAAACCAATGGGGTGCTTACACTGCAAGTGATATATTCAATATAGCAAATCAAACAAAACAAATAGCAAACTACATAAATATAACAAGATGGGGAACAGTATTTGCATCCGATTTAGATAAGTGGGGTGCATACACTGCCAGTGATTTATATTCAATGTCAGAACAGGCAAAAACACTTGCCTACTATATCAATAACACACGCTGGGGTTCATACACTGCACAGCAATTATACGATTTGTCAAATCAGATAAAAAGTATTGCAGATTATATCAACACGACACGATGGTCTGGCTTTACGTTCAATGACATAATGAGTAAGTGGGGAACTTATACAGCAGAGGATTTATTCAATCTTGCAAATTATACAAACAGCACAGTCAATTCAATACTGTCAAAATGGGGCAGTTACACTGCTGAAGATATAATTAACAAATGGGGAAGTTATACAGCAACAGACCTGTATAATCTGATAGGTCAGACCAGAGATATAGCAGATTATATAAATACAACGAGATGGGGAAGTTACCAGATGCAAGATTTGATGGATAAGTGGGGGACATATACTGCCAGCGACTTGTATTTGCTCATAAATCAGACAAAAAATGTTGCAGATTATCTGAATAATTCTGTATGGAACGGATACAATGCAAGTTATATAACAAGTATAATACAGGATACTAAGGCAGTTGCAGATTTCATAAACAACAGCAGATGGGGAACTATCAATGCATCGCAGTTATACGACATATCAAACACAATATATGGAATTGTTGACAACATAGAAAACATCGTATTGAATGTCAATACCACAGTTGTAAACATAAGTGACTGGAAATGGTATTATGTCTATATGTCCAATTTTGGTGAGATTGTTGTAGGAGATAAATACAAATGTTACATAACTGTATATGACAAAGACGGTTATCTTGCAAATGCGACAATTAATCCAACAATCACCATTTACGATGCCTCTGGAAATATAGTTGTAAATAATGCACCAACAACCCAACAGGGAACTGGTGTTTATTACTATGAATATTCAACAACATCTGGACAGCCGACAGGTCAATGGACAGCAATTGCAACAACAAATATTGATGGGAGAACAGCAGAAAATATAGATTATTTTGAAGTAGAAGGTAGCCCACCAGAAGTAACCTTATCTGTCAGTGATAACACTATAACAGATATAAAACTTAATATTGGCATAACAAATGAAGGAGATACTGCACAGGAATATACATATTATTACTGGATAGCACCGAGACCAGATGCACAATTCACTGACCCAGATGTTATTGATGGAGGAAGTGCATCAAAGTTAATAGACCAACATGATAAATTCACGACTACTGTTACGTTGACCGTTGAGAATACAGGCGAATATTGGGCTAAAGTAGCAGTTTATTATGGAACATCTGTCAGCAGTGCAAGTGCCAAATTCAATGCAGTTAAACCAACTGTAACAAAACCATCTGGTGGCGGGACAGGAGGAGGTATCACACCGATATCCCAAGAAATAACTACACCATCACAGGCATCATATGGAAAAGCAGGTATCAGCGTATATTCAATAATTTTTGTTATATCCATAATCTGCGTAATAGCACTCATAATTCTTATCATCGCATATAGAAAAGATAATAAAAATAAGCCATACCTGCCAGTCAGATAATTTCCCAATATTCCCACCAACTTTTATATTTTAGTTTTATATTATATATGTATGCCACCACGTTATAGAAAAAAATGGTCTGACTATATAGGTTGTGAAGAATATGGTATTTCGCATGGCGATATAATCTGTAAACATGGTGAAAAAGCAGGAAAAGTCATGTTCAGAATAAATACTGTTGAAGGTGGTTTATCGCCATCCGAAAAGGATGCTCTTGAACATTATATAGTAGAGAAACTAAACAAAGACCGTGATTTTGGAGATTTCTATAATAAATATATGGAGGAATAATGAGTTTAACAGAAAAACTCATACAGGCAATAGAGCATAATCCTGAGCATTACATAGAGTTGACTATTCGTGGTAAAACTATACGACCATGTGCAAGATGCTTAGGAAAATATCTCGGAATGTTTTTATCATTACCCATTGCACTGCTATTCTTTTTTGGTCATATATCAATACCATTTACAGTTGCATTCATTATTTCATGGTTACTTGCAATTCCTGCGATATTTGATTGGTTAACTGTAAAATTAAACATAAGAAAAGGAAATAACAACATCAGATTTGTTACTGGTTTCTTGCTTGGTGCTGGAATAACATCCTATTTTATTATACTTCCAGCATCGCTTCTTTTCAAAATTTCCACATTCTTTGTATACTCTGCTATATTTGCCATAATAAGAATACATTTTACAGTTGATGGTGGCATTCGTGCAGTTATACAAAAAGCAAAAGAGAGCATAGCATATCCAAAAGCAAATATATATTCATGCGGAGTAGAAACAGGATGCTGTTGCTCTCTTTGCAATGGATGCTATGGAACTTGTATGAATGCATGTCTATGCACATTGGTTATGCTAATAGCATTACCAATGCTTTGCTGTTCCTTAAAAATATTGTGCGGAGGTAAAAAAAATGATGAATAAGAATAATAAAATTTTACTAATTGCAACATCGGTCTCAATATTAGTATTGGTTATAGTATTCATATTACAGCCATATTCAATATTTGGAACATCATTTGTAGGGGATAATCCGAATGATGCATGGCATTGCACCTTAACTAATATATCACCATATGATGGCGATACATATGTTCATATTTTGCCCACATTTACTTTTACAGTAACTACTGATTGCCCAACATGGAAAGTGAGTGTGTGGTATACAAGAGAACGTGGATTTATAGACCAAGTTACAGCAAATTTTGGTTATCCAAATGGTTTTAATGTTTCATCGAAATCATTCAGTTTTATTCCATCAAATACTTGGGAAGGTGACTGGACAGCAGATTTTTACCAGTGGAAAATAAAAGTATATGACAGCCACGATAATATAATTTACCAGACAAAGACCATGACATATTATGTTCGGGATGTAGTCCATAATAGTCCACCTGTCGCCGATGCTGGCGGACCATATTATGGAACTGTTGGAGAACCAGTTTATTTTGATGGTTCAGGGAGTAGTGACCCAGATAATAATATTGTATCATATGCATGGGAAAAAGATATGGATACTGGACAATTATATCCATATGATGACTTAAAAACAAAAACTGGCTATGTAACATATGGTCAAGCAGGGACATACAATGTTGCATTAAGAGTTATAGACAAGGATGGATTTTATTCATATAGTTCAACAAAAGCATACATATCACCACAGCCAGATAACCAGCCACCTGTAGCAGATACAGGATATGGTGATAGATTAAGTGTAAAAGCGGGTGAAACAGTTACATTTGATGGCTCTAACTCATATGACCCAGATGGAAGAATAGTCAAATATGAATGGGACTTGGATGGAGATGGCAAATATGAACAAACTGGATGCATTAAAAGCGTAAGATATACTCGTGCCATGTCATATAATGTGAAGTTGCGAGTTACAGATGATGATGGTGCAACAGATGTAGATAGTGTAATTGTAGATGTGAGTGATGTATCCTATTATCTTAGTGTATATGCATCACCAGTTGATGGAGGAACAATAGAATTAAATCCGTCTGGGGGTGTATACCCAAGCGGAACTGCTGTTACCATTAAAGCAATACCAAATGATGGCTGGATATTCGACCACTGGGATGGAATAGAAACACCATCACCATACACAAACATTGCTTCAAATAATCCTGTGACAATAGTAATGAATAGCAATAGAACTGTAACTGCATACTTTGTAAGAGAAAATCCAACAAAATATACATTGACTGTGAAATCAGACCCAAGTAAAGGTGGGACTGTGTCATCAAATCCTACTGGGGGGCAATATGATTATGGGACAACTGTCACTTTAACTGCAACACCGAATTATGGATATGTATTTGACCACTGGTCTGGTGATGCAAGTGGCAAGAATGCAACAATATCAATTGTTATAGCAAAAGATACAGAGGTTACAGCACATTTCACTAAAATTGGAGAGCAGAAGTTTCCAATAGTCCAATTTGAATTAATTGGATTAATGTTACTTGCTATTGTTGTAGGAATGATGATATATGATAAGAGGAGGAGAGAAAATGCTGGATAAGAAATATAAAAACATTATTATTGCTCTGGCTGTTTCTATAACACTTGCTTGCACAATATATATAATTGGCAGTGAAGACATAATATCAAACATTTTAAGGACAAGAACAGAGAATAACGCATATGCCGAAGTCACACTTGTTTCGCCAGATAACTATGCACGTGTTGGATTACCAGTTACAGCAACAGTCCATGTAATAACGAATGCCACAAATCCATTAATACAATTCACATTTAAGTATATAGATGATAATGGGTATACAAATTACTATAAGTCAATAAGATTTAGTTTTTCAAATGATACCGATATATCGTATACACCAACATTTGACAGTAGTTATATAGACAAATCATTCACTTGGTATGTTGTAGTATTCAATGGAAGTAGTGCTATATGGCATAATGATGAAAATGCATGGCACTTCACAACAACAGAATTTGGAGTTAACCAGCCCCCAGTCGCTGACGCAGGAGGACCATACTCTGGAAACATAAATAAAACAATAACATTTGATGGTTCTAATAGTTATGATAGTGACGGAACTATAACATCATACCAGTGGGACTTGAACGGTGATGGAATATATGATTTTTCTGGACAAATTGTGTCTGTAAAATATAGCAATGCTGGCAATTATACCGTAACCCTAAAAGTTACTGATGATAGTGGAACTTCTTCAACAGATACTACATATGCATTGATTTCATCATATTACTCCCCATTCCTGCCTTCATCTCCGCAAACTGGCAATAGTAAATTAATATTGTATATCATAATATCATCAATAGTAAGCCTTTTAGTTATAGGTTCAGTTCTGTATAAGAAAATGGAGGTAGATTAAAATGGCAGTAAGTGCAAAAGAATTAATGGAGATAAATGACCTAAAAGAAATAAATGATATAAAATACTCTATAATAGTCCCTAAATACGACAACTCAGGCAGAAAAATAAGAGTTGATAAAATTGCAGAAAAAGTAAAGAAGATGGCTCGGCATTTCGGTGGTGTAACAGTAATACCATCAGTTCTTGGATGCTGGGAAGATGACAGTGGTAAATTAGTATGCGAAGAAAATGCAGAAATATATTCAATAAGGGATATAGATAAAAATGAGAAACCTTCTCAAATCTCAAAGATACGAAATGAGGATACCAATTTTATAGTAAAACTCGGAGAAGAAATTGGAAAAGATTTAGGACAGGCAGTAGTAATGGTATCAAATGCAAGAACAGAAATGTCGTTTGTTAGTGGCGAATACAAAGACAGTATAAAAGATACTGGTGTTGATTGGTTCAAAAAACTAATATAGATTTATATGGGAACGTTAAATAGCAAATACAGAATATATGATGCAATCGAAATCATTGATAAATTAAAAAAACATAATATAAAGGCTGGCATTGTCGGCTCAGTTTTAAAACATGGAGTATCAGACCATGATATTGATATAGTTGTTGAATGCGGTAAAATGCCTGAAAATTTAGAAGAAGATGAATTATTTGATTATATTTCAAATGGCATTGACGTATGCAAATCAAGAATAGAAAAAATATTTAATACAAAATTGCATGGCACAGGAACACAGCAGGGTTTTCCAGAATATTTATTCGGCTATATAAAATTAGATAATAAAGTTGTGCCTGTTGATTTTATACCACAGTTCACAGAGGGAGATGAAGCATTATCGTGGGGACATTCAATGCACCCATCAAAATCAAGTATTATTCGTGAGAGTGAGATTTGGGGATAAATTCCCGCTATTCCCACCAAAATTTAAATATGTATTTTCAATTCATTAATAGAACAGCATGGAATATGATAATACTTATGAAATAGATGTATTTCCAGATAAAAGTTTTGAAGTTCATTCTGCAAAAGGAAGTAAAATTTTTGATAAGAGTTGGTATCTTGGTGTTCGTGGAGATTTGCATGTTACAAAAGAAGATATGGCATTTGGTTCACCAGAGATAGTCCAGATAATACCCTATATGACAGATGATACTATGT
>JAGGZU010000079.1 GCA_021161865.1 Thermoplasmata archaeon | reverse complement strand
TTATTATATACAGAAAAAGAATATTTTGTTACTGTTCCATCACTATCTATCAACCCACCTATAAATCCATATTGAAAATCCTCTGGATAATTATAAGGAATATTCCATATACCATCCCTTTTCTTAAATTTACTTACAAATTCATATAGAACTTTAGATGTTAAATTTACTACATAATATATCTTTTCTTCTTTTGAATATCCCTTTCCAGTATTTAAATATTTAAATCTTGTAACAGAAAGTTCTGGAAACAGTATCCTCATTTGTTTTTCTACTAAATCAATATACTCTTTTCTTGGAGACTGCACTTTTATCCTATAACTTCTTCCACATTTATGTATATAACCATCTCCGTTTATTAGACCGACAAAATAGCCAAGTCTCCAATTATATTCAAAATTAAGTTTTATTGTCTGTCCCCCTTTCTTTTTATTTGGTTTTAATCCCCTATATTTTCTCCATCCCTTAATAGAACTTCTACTAACGCTACATTTTTCTGCAATTTCTTTATCGCTCAATCCCTGTCTATACAACATCATTCTATATTTATTCTCTTCTGGCGATACTTTCTTATTGTCTTGAGGGATATTGGCTACCAATCCTCTCTTCTTTCGCCATTGCCAAATACCCTCTTCGCTTATTCCTATCACACTCGCTATTTGTTTGTCATTTAATCCTTTTTTATATAACTCAAGCCTTCTTTTCTCTTCTGCATCAGATAAAGGTTGCCCTTGCTGTATATTTGGCTTTAAATTATTTTTTTTACGCCAACTTAAAATTACAACTGGTGTAACTCCAACTTCATCTGCTATTTCTCTATCGCTATACCCCTTTCTATACAATTCAAGTCGTAATGCATTTTCTTCCTCGCTTAATCTTCTTCCCGACATACATCTCAATCAAATCATCATTCCAATGTTATTTCCCAAATGAAACTCTCGTCTGTGTTGTGTAAATCCTCTGGAACATCAGAGATATCCAATATCTCTAACTTGAAGTATCTTATCTCTCCACTTCCCCAATTCATACCAGTAGCCCAAGTTCCCGAATTTATCGGTCCAAGAATACCACTTGCATCTGTTGTTCCCAAATCAGTCCATGAGGAATTATCAGTAGAACCCCACAGTTTGAAATTGCTTTCACACTGGATACTTCCTATGTCGGCAAATGTTATGTTTATTTCAGTGATTGTCCTGCTGTCTATGTTTTTGAAGTAAAACACACTGCTATTCACGTGCTGTTGGTTCGGTGTTGCATCAGGGAACTGGATACGGTTATATTGCTGAAGAACTCCATGTGCTTCTGACATGTAATCTGGTGCTGAAATCATGTAGATGTCATAAGTGCCACGCAAATTATATGAGAATACCACAGTCAAACGATGGTCAATGTATTGCACATATAGGTGCTTTGCAACTTTTCCGCTTACTGGTGTGAAAAATTTATGTGATGAACTCCATGAACCATCTGGTGATGTTAATATGCGGTAATAAAATCCATCTGATTTTCCATATACAACTACTAACTGATTATTAACTGGGTCTTTAATAACTTTACAACCATAATCTCCTATATCTAATTCAATATCTCCTTTATCAACCCAATTTACACCATCATAGGTTTGCCAGTGAAGGTCATCTTCTGTATCTCTAAAAACGAATACTAATTTGCCTTCAAAAATTGCCAAAGAAGGATAATAATTATAATCATTATATGCTGATAAAACATTTTGCTTTTGCACTCCAGTTCCACTAAATGGAAATGAACCATGATGCCAAAATAGTGCAGGGTCATTACCTCTTTCTATAACAGTATGCCATTCACCATAATAGTATATAACATAAACACCATCTCCAAAAGCCTTTCCATCAATACCAGACCTTAGTTCAGTTTTAGTTTTTCCTACCCATTCGCTTCCATTCCAATATTTTGTATAATAATATGCTATATCACTGCCACCATAATCGTCAGTATATGCTATATAGCATTTTCCATTATACGAATATAAATAGGCAACTCTATTGGTATTATAAGTTCCTTGATTTCTCGTATCTATTTCAGCATTAATAACGCTACTTGTAATGAAGAAGCCAGTTGTTGAGTGCTTTGTTTCCACATCATAGTCATCCCAATTTACCCATGCAACAAAGTAGTCATTGGTGTTATTTTTAAGAATTGAGGGATAATATAAATTCTTTTCATCATTATAATATACCATAACAGGGTCTCCCCACACATACTCCGTTGTAAACGAATATGTCGTATTTGTCCATACCGTGTCATATGCACAAATCTGATACTCATATTCTTCCCATGAGCCAGTGAAATTTGTGTTGAGAACCGTATGATTATGATACGATACTCCGCCCAATGCCCCACTATCGTAGAAGGTATTCCATGTGCCAGAGTTATTCCATTTGAGAACAACCTGATTTAGGTCTCCATCTCCATCACTCACATTAACAGTTATGTTCACTCCTTTGCCTCTCCAGACATCAACAAAGGTATCTCCATTATCAGGACTTGCATAAACTATGGATGGACTTGCACCGCTAACAATTGTTGTGTATGCCAGCATAAGTGTTGAAAAGACGAGCATACCGACAATTATTCCGCTAACAAAACCTTTCTTTTTGCTTTCGACCATTTTCTTTATTTTCTCGACCATTTTAATCCCTCTTTATATATCTTTTCATTACTTTTAAATTTTACCATTCACAGTGCATGTTCTAACGCTCTTGCTTTAAGTATATTGAGCATTGGTGTATTTGATTTTACCCAGCATTCAATGCAGAGACCAGTATCTTTATATTCCTCCATAAATCCATTTTTTATTTTATCCAAATCTCTGCTTATAGGTCTGCCACATCTTTTGCATGTCCTTATGCTTTGTGCCTCTGGAGAGTAATCAATTTCTCTTCCGCACTCATAACAGAATTTAGGTATCTCTCCATCATCAACAAGATTTATATGTCCAACAGGACAAACAATAATTTTTGTGTTTGTTCTTTTCCACTTCATTTTACCACCAATTGAATAGGTTTAGCCATGCCTCATAAAACCACTTATCAATGTAACTATATGTAATTCTTAGGACTTTTCCTTGTATATCGGTTTTGTTTATGGGCATATCGTAATAATCATTGTTATCTCCTTTAGTAATAATTTGGTTGTTGATAATGTATACAATTCTATGTGCGACATAAACTTTAGCGTCATTGTCATAATATACTATTATGTCACCATAACTTGCATTGAATGCTGGATGATTGCTATATTGTATAAACAGATATGCACCTTCATTCATTGATGGGGACATACTATGACCGTATAACTCGGCAATGCCATAATCATCTCTATTTGAAAAATCTAAAAAGAATGGTGACACTGTCATAAACATAAGTATTATTATTGATACTATTGCAGTAAAAGCCCCTATAAAACCTATGGTAAAATATTTAACTGTTGCTGGCTGTTTAATCCATATCTCTTTATGCCTGTTTTCAAGTGATGGTATAAAACTTGTTCTGCTCATGTAATTACCTCCTCAACTTTTTCCTTTATTAAATTAAGCAGTATAGAAATTATTGATATCATAACCAATGACTGCAAGAATGATGTTATTAGTTCTATTATTGTGCTTTCTGTCAAAATTATGTATATGATTGCATAAAGTATGCCAATAGAAATTAAAAACAAGTCCTCTTTTGTAAATCTATTCATTATTAAATCATATATCGGTGAAAAAAAGAATATTGACAGAAGACCTCCCATAAGTGTTATTTTTATCCATTCCATAGTGTCTCCAATTCCATCAATAAAATAAAGTAGCAATATCCCAACCGAGCCTATTGACAACTTCATCAGGTTCTTATCCATTTTCTCCTCTCCTCAAGTATTATGGAAGACCACTCAGGGAAGAAAACAATTCCTGCACCTATGAATATCATTGCAAATGATATATCTATGAAAATTTTCTTTGGCGGTATATGACCTATTATCTCTACAGCACCTTTGCCATCAACAAAACCATATCCTGTTTTATAATCAAAGCCATGCGGTGGTAAGTCATCTGCACTATGCCTCAATGCATTGTAATAATCAATTGCTGTATATCCGTTATCCTTTGTCGCTATATCAGCAAGTATGCCAGATGTAAGAGGGCATGAAAAACTTGTTCCGTCAACCACTATGAGATTTCCGTCAGGGTCAAATGTTCGGACATCAACTCCTATATTGGCTACATCTGGTTTTTTATGACCATCTGGTGTCGGACCTTGACTGCTGAAATATGCATATTTTATGTTTTTATCTACAGCACCAACAGCAAGAACATATTGTGCCGATGCTGGTGCAGATATCTTAAAACCATACATTGCATCATTTCCAGCAGACGCAACAACAGGAATATTGTATTGCAGTGCAAGATTATTAGCACCCCTACTTGTTGGATATGGGCTACTCCAAGTATCACTAACAAGTTCTGCTGGTATGCCGAATGAACAGGATGCTATGACAAAATAATCTGGGTGTTCTTGCTTGAACTCTGCTACTTTTTCATATCCCCACAATATATCGCTGTCATAGGCGACTGCGTCTCCTTCATCATCAATTATGAATACTTCCACATCAATAAGATTAACCATAGGTGCAACACCTTTGTATTGCTCATTTTGGCTCGCTATACAACTTGCTACTGCTGTTCCGTGCCAGTGAACCCAATCTCCATACTTTTCATATGATGCTATAACAATACTATGTCCATCCCTCTGCAAATATTGCATATCCTCATTTATACCAGTATCTATGACAGCAACAACAACACCACTTCCATTATATCCATTTTCCCATAGCCAATGCGTGTTTAACAAATTTGTAGCATCATCAAGACCGTATACATCTGTTATATTTCTGTTATTATTGTAATATATGTGATTTATGTTGTTTTTGTATATTGCCTTTACATATGGATTTGATGCTATTTCCGTAAGTTTATCTCTTGGTATATTCATATGTAAGGCATTCAAAGTGCGACTGTATGTGTTTATTATATTGCCATAACTTTCTAATTGAGTGTAGACCATATTTTGCTGTTGAACTGCATATTTGCCAACTGGTGCTGTAAGTTCAACGATAACATCATTCTCATTTTTTATGTCCTCTTGAGATATATATATTTTCTCCTGCGGAAGTAAGTTACTCTGGGGAAATCCAAATACACCTATATTTATATCATCGGATACTTCGTCTACATATCCAGATAGACCCGCAAAGGCAAAGAATGATATTGCTATTAAAATTATTCCAGCAACTCTGAATGGAACTTTTTTATGAGAGAATTTGCCAAATATACTGTTTGATTGTGGCATAACCATTATCGCTATTATTAATGCACCCACTATGACACCATATGGCAAATCTACAAGTTTCGGAACTGCAAGTATTATTGCACCAATCCTTGCAAGTTGGAAACGTGACATAAGTCCAATGCCTACTGCAATAGATGAAAAACCAAGAATTATGTCAAATACCAATATTGATGTTGTAGATGGGTAATAACCGAATATGTCTGTGTAAGATGAAAGAATGTTATTGAATTTTGGTGTTACAATAAATAAAAATGTGAATACAATTGTAATTATTCCAGCAAATATGTAGAAAAATCCTATGTAATCTGTTATTTTGCTCATTATGCTTGTGTCTTTCATGTTATCACCAAATTACTTAACTTTTTTGCCAAATAACGAAGTTTTTATGTTGTATGCCTCTGATAGGATACCCAGTTCTTTTTCTCCGATATCACTGAAAACTATAAGAAAGGAAATCAATGCAACAAATATATCATCAATTGGGTTCATTGGAAGAAAGTCTATTGGTGATACTATGTATATGAATGCAACCATAAGTATGATGAATTTTATGCCCTTCTTTGTAATGTTTTTCAGTTCTTTGAACATTTGTATCACCGTCTCATATTAGTTTCTTACCATACTTTAGTGAGACAAGACCTATCAAAGTAAGCAATCCCATTGCTGTTGCTTCAACCCACCATGAGGATGATATGTCTACTATTGGTGCAGACATCGGTTTAACAGTAAAGTCCATAACATGATATGCGACATTTGAGGTTGTGCTGTATGCAAAGTCATATGCTATTACAACAAGATACCAAGTATCTGACAGATTAGACATGCCTTTAGGACAATATAATTTTCCGTATACTGAATGACTGTCACCTTTTTTTATCTCTACCCAATCATATACTTCCTCTTTTGCTGTTAATTGACCTGATGCGTCAATCTGCCAACTCTGCTGGTCATATGGAGGCTTCCATCCTTCTGGTGTATTGGAGAATGTATACTGGTAGTCCGCTTTCCAAAATGAGTTACCGCCCCATGTAGCAAATGTGACAGGCAGTAATTTATATCCATCTGGGGTGTCGACACCATACATAGCCCACATCGGATTTTCATCAGCATCATACACGCATGGTGAAGATGTGTATATACCGCCCCCGCTTCCAGAGGGGACTTGCACAGGCACTTTAAAAAACTGCTCGCTAAGTATGTAATCTCCCGCACTCAGTCCCATCTGGTCATCTCCCTCTGCATAACAAAATACAAGCCATGCTGGTTCTCTCCAATCTGTAGGACTGCTATCTGGGACACTAAAGTCCAATTTGAATGATATATAATCACCTTCATGGGCGACCTCTGATATCTTATGCGGGAACTCTATTGATGTGTGATAAGAATTTATTGTAAGTCTGTTGCTTTCACCAGTATTTAATGGACTTAGTATGTTTGCTGGGTTTATATTTATGCTTGTCAATTCATTAGAAAGAACTTTCTTTCCATTGTTAGGAAGTGTGAGTATATTGACATCACCAACGTTATATGCCATCAAATCTGAGTAATTGGTGTTTAACACTCTATTATTGCTTGGCGGTATTGCTGTTATGACAGTGCTAAATGACAGCATTATTACCATAGCAATTGCTATAACCAATGCAATAGGTTTGACCTGTATGCTTGCTTTTGGTATTTTATCTCTGAAATACACTGCCATTATGTATGATGCTATCCCACCTATGAATATAGGTATCAGCAAACTCCATGCTTCCCAGATTAATGCATCTGACAGACCAACGAAGATACCACCGAATATCACACCAACAAATCCGCACAGGAATATGTTGGCAAGCAAATACATGTAGTTCTTTCCTTCTGTTATCATAAGGGCAATAACTGCACCTGTGATAACAGATATAGTTGTCCACAACAATATTATCTGGTGTGGTAATATCCACTCAAACATTTAAATCACCCCCTTTCTACTATATGTTCTTCCATTATTTTCAGACAGAAGACGTTTCGCTATGGCACTAATTCCTATTATCACTCCAAATGCCATTGCTATATATAAAATTCCTTTCCCGACTGTTTCTAAGTTCATAAGTATGGTCAATATTATGATGACACCACCTATTATCACTGCTAAGAATATTATAGCACCGATAATCATCATCTGACCACTATCGTCTTTCATTCCTTCCTCTATTCTTTTCATAATTCCCCTTTTCATTTTTATCACCTTTCACTACTCTTTTTCCTCTTTTTCCAACTTTCCCTTATTTCTTGTCTTGATTTTTTTATTATTTCACTACCTGCTTTTGTTGCTTCTTTCATATATCTAATAAGTAAAATAGCAAACAATATTATAAGGATTGCGGATACTATATATCCTATAGGGAATAATTTGAATTGTATGTAACCAAGTTGTATCCCTCCAATATTTGGGTTATTATACACATATATGGGTGCAAATAGATTGTCAACAAAAGAACCTTTTTCAACATTAATATGAAAATGTATGTAGTATGGATTGAAATCACTGATATCCGCTTTGAAATGTGCATCAACTCTCCATTCTCCTGCTTCTTTGAAAAACATGCATGGAATTTGAATTTCAAATTTGTCTTTTGCAGTCCAAGCACCTGTTATTGGATTTTGATGATATTCATCTGGTGTATGCACCCAGTTATATACAACATTGCCATTGCTGTCTATGAGTGTCCATTCTGCCTTTAAATCACCTATACTTGATAGACCAGATTGCTCTATTTCAAATATAGCCCAACTGCCAGAAGAATATGTGTAATTAACATAGACATCTTTACTACCTCCATGTATTTGACTTACATCATCTGCATTGACATAATTTATACTATTAGAGAATAATAACAATACTAAAAATAAAGGAATGAGGGTTGCAATTGCTATTTTATGCTTCATCTTCTTCCAGACCTCCATTTTGCTTTTGCTTCTCTTGTGGCATTGATGGCATCCTTTATTATTGTGATGCCCCCAACGATAGACCTTGTGTATATGGCGACTATGACTATAAAGATAAGAAACGCCCATATCGGTGTAAGCCAGAAGAATATAGGTATTGTCTTATGACCCATAAAGTATATCGGTGCGGTGAATATGAGGTCAAACTTAGAGCCATGCACCACAGGGAACTGTATCATGTATGAATTTCCTGTTCCGTCAACTGCTGGTCCTTCTCCTCCAGTGCTTCCGTCTTCGAATATGAAATATGTTCTTACCAGCCAAGTTCCATATCTTTCAGATAAGAATAGTGCAGGTATTATGAACTCATTGTGGTCTGCGAATATGTATTTGTATCCGTCATAATCACCTTCGTAAATTATTGCGGGTTTCTTTTCAACTTTGTAAAATTTATGCATATGCGGGTCATAGTATTCCCATACACAGTATTTCGGCTTTATATTTGACCTGAAGAAACCTTTTTGCAAAGTATTTCCGTCTATTATGTATGGAGACCAGCAGTAAAACGTTGCTGATGGCGAGTATCCTTCGAAGTTATCAATTCCTACTGCATCCTTTGCTTCACTTTCTGTGGCAATGCTTACTGTTGTGCTATCTGCGTCATTCCAGTGTTGCCATAGATTTACACTGCTACCGCTCACTAATGGACTGAATAGCAATATGCCTATCAACGATATAACGAGCATCACCTTTTTTGTCATGTCACCACCTCACTGGTGTTTTGCTTTCATCAGATATGCTACAAGAATTACGCACAGTATTACTATTATGCCTATGAACAGTATAGTTGTTAAACTTATACCTGTTGGTGTCGGTGTAGGTGTTACATCACTTGATGGTGTCCATGTAAATTCAACTGTTGTTAGACCTTCGTCAACATCTATATCCTCAATTGTGATGCTTCCATCGCTTGATACATCAAAGTCAACATCTGAGCCATCAAACTCTATACTCAGCGTATCTGTATTGAGTGATGGGAAGTATTCCGCCAAATCAGAACTGGATGGATTGAATGTCCATGAACAATCTTTTTCATCTTCGTATGCTTTTATTCTCACGCCAAGTTCATAATCTCCGTAGATGTCCTGCTGTGCAGTTCCAGTGCTGTATACATATGGACCATTCTTCTGATATCCTATGAGATATGACTGTTCTGACATGGTATTATTGAGTGTATCAATGCTTATAGTATCATATGGGCTGTTTACCGCATGTGACGGATAGTCTATATCCAAGATGACATCATACAACTCAACAGTAAAATTGTTGTAGTATGATATATCTACTGTTATTTTGTCCTCCACTGTATACCAACTATCATCCTTATCAAACTCGATATTTGGCTGTGTCTTGTATCTCTCCTTTATTGAACTGATTATGCCATGTGTCCCTGTTATGAACTCAGACTTGGTAACTTCAGCATTAGTCCATTCTATTGATATGTTAACAAAAACATCCGTGCTGTTCGCATTAAATGTCATATTGAAATAGTCCTGCGGATAATTGCTAACTGTAAATCCAACGCTATATTCTATGCCCGCATTTATAGTAGTAGTATTGTTAACTCTCTGGTTTCCATTTACTGTGAGATTGCAGTGTATTGGTGTGCTTCCGTTATTATAGATTTTCATAGAAATACTTGCTGTTTCATTAAGTGCTGTAGGCATAGACCAGTTACCAGTCATGTTTTCGCCAGCAGATGATACATAGTCTCCATAGTAAAGTGATGCGTTAACCCATCCGAGTGTTATATTATACGATGATACTGTTACTGTATCTCTGTCTGTATACCAAGTATACGAGGCATCCGTTAGATTTGGTATGCTCGTTATAACCATTGCAATTGCAACTGTTGCCAATATTATTTTTGCTGTTTTCATGTTATCACCCTATCAACCACCATCTTTTATTCTCTTTCATCCTAAATGTAAGGGGGAAAGAGGGGGATGATGGCTGTTAAGGCACTTCTTATTTAAGTCAAGAAGTGCCAGTTCACGTAGTCGTATGAAGTGCTTCCCTGCAATATGTAAAATTCGCAGTTATATGTCTTTCCATCAACGAATGTGCTATCATCCGACTGTTCAACACTGACAGTTATCTGTATTGTTGCATATGCATCGCTTTCGAGAGTTCCTATGCTTATCGGGTTAAATTTGCCATCCTTGAACAGATACTTTGTCACTGTCTGGAAGTTGTTTGAGTATGTTATTTTGACAGCAACTTCGTCAATCTGCAATGCATCTGGCAGTCCGTATTCGCCTGTCTGTGTGTTATACAGTGTAAGATACAAACTTGCACTGTCTATAGTATCATTGTTCCATATTGTTATATTAGTGCTTTTATCGGTATCCGAAGACACAGAACCGTTGGCATCTATCGCTGTTGAAAAATTGGCAAAGTTTTCGTTTGCTATGTTTACATCAAGAGATGCAACTCTTGCTGGTGTGGTTGTTGGAGTAACTGTTGGTGCTGTTTCGGCTGTTCTCTCGTTCCACCAATACATCACTCCTGCGGTTATAAGGGCGGTAAGCAGAATTGTTACCACCATTATTCCTTTAAATTCCTTATTCATGTTTATCACCAAAATCTAAATGGAACACACCCTTTATAAATACTTTTGTTTTATGGGCATATTTAGTATACTATATCTTATGCATAATATAACTTTAGAACTGTTCATAACATTGCCATAAACAGTTTTACATAAATTAACAGATAAAAAAAGTGGGGAAAGAGAACTGTTCTTGTGCCAAATGCTGTGCTGTTTAGTGCTGTATTTTTATTGTTTATTTATAGTGTTTTAGTAAATTCGTCTTTTACTGGGCTACCAAGAATTGTGTATAGCATGAATATCCCAAGCACCGTTCCTACTGGAAACGCAAACAAAAACAGAACGCCGAATACAAATGTAAGCATCTTGCCAATTTTGTATCGTTCCTGAACCAGCCATCCTACCAGTATGTATACTATGCCTATTGCAACAAGCATAAGCATAGCCAAAACTCCGTTTATGCCAAGTGTGTTTATAGTAAACCCAGATGCATCGACAAACTGTGTAAGTTCAGCCCATACCGAAGACAGTGCAATCCCGCCTATTATTGATAGCACACCGAGTATATAGAATATCAGCACCACAGCATCTCCATAATCCAATTTATTTTCTGGCATAGTATTAAAATGCAAAAGTTAAATATAAAGTTTTGTGGGATAAATGGGAAATTAAAAATTTTCTAATTCTTCTTCTGCATATTTTTCTCCGTAGTATCCGCATACAATATCATAGTCAATTACCTCCTTATCTTTATTGAGTTTTTCTTTTACGACACAATATACATCACCAGACAAATATGTATTCCATTCATCAATCAATGATTTACATGCTTCCATTCCTTTTTCTTCGGTTTTAAATTCATCACGTGACGCAAGACAAGCACCAACATGGCTTGTGTCCCATCCGCCTGCGTCAAATGGGAAACCACCTGTCCCGATATCCAAATGAACACCACTGTGAATGTATGCTTTTACTGGAAATATAAAATAATCATCCTCTGCATCAATTTTTTCTCCCTGATACCAGTCCCTTATATCTTCTTTCGTAACTATATCTGGTCTATCTACCCAAAATTGCTTGTGGTAATGAACCAGAAATAGATTATTATCTTCCCATTCGTCTGGAGATGTGGGATAGTTATCACGTGTTAAATACTTTGATATATATCCGTCATTTGGTATCTTCTCTATCTTTATGGTATCCTCTATAGGCTCGAAAGTAAATTCAAAGCCTTCATCCATGTCGATAAATTTTCTTGAGACAACTTCCTGTATATTCATTTAATCACCTTTTCTTTTTTTAACATTACAAATGACCATTTTTCTATCATTATTTATAA
>JAGGZU010000005.1 GCA_021161865.1 Thermoplasmata archaeon | reverse complement strand
TTATTTCTATACCTGTTTCAGGGCCGGGAATTTTTCCCTGTAACCGCGAGGGTAAATCTCTCACAAATTTTTCCTCCACTTGCAAAATGAATTAAGGAATTAAAAATAAATAACCTTTACATTTAGTGGTAGTTCTGGTATATTAGCGGGCATGTTGGAATTACCTGAGAATGCCAGAGCTATCAAAAAAGAATTTGAGGATGTCGCGCACTCATTAGATGAACGCCGAATTCGCTTATGGTGCGCGGCTAAAGCTCGATCTTATAATAGAATATATGGCCGGGGTGGCGTCATGGCTGTTCATAAAGCAACGCATGTTTCCCGCCCGAGGATTTATCTTGGCATAAAAGAGATAAAAAGTGAAGGGAAATTAGAAAAAAGTCGTATCAGAAAATCAGGGGGAGGACGTAAAAAGGTTACGGAGAAGCAGGCAGGCATCCTGGAAGATTTAGAACGTTTAGTAGAGCCACTGACCAGGGGAGACCCGGAATCACCTCTTCGCTGGACTTGCAAGAGCACATATAATCTTCGCAATGAGCTTATTGATCAGGGGTATAAAATCAGTCAACCCAAAGTCGGCAAGTTATTAGCGGAATTGGGTTATAGCTTACAATCAAACAAGAAAACCAGAGAAGGAAAAAGCCACCCTGACAGGAACGCGCAATTTGAACATATTAATGAAACCGTAAAAATGTTTCAGGAATCCGGTTTGCCGGCTATTTCTGTTGACACCAAGAAAAAAGAGAATATTGGAAATTATGCTAACAAGGGCAGGGAATATAGCAAAAAAGGCCAGCCCGAAGAGGTGGAGGTCTATGATTTTATAAATAAAGAATTGGGCAAGGTAGCCCCTTATGGCATTTATGATCTTTTTAGAAATGAAGGGTTTGTCAATGTTGGAATCAGCAAAGATACGGCGGAATTTGCGGTCAACTCAATAAAAACCTGGTGGCATGAAATGGGAAAGGCTAAATATTCCCACGCCAGGGAGTTATTAATTACCGCTGATTGTGGTGGCAGCAATGGCTATAGAGTCAAGCTATGGAAGGTTGAGCTGCAAAAATTTGCGAATGAAACCGGAATGATCATAAACGTTTGTCATTTTCCACCAGGGACAAGTAAATGGAATAAAATTGAGCATAAGATGTTTTCTTTTATATCAAAAAACTGGCGGGGGAAACCTTTAATAACAAGGGGAACCGTTATTAACCTGATTGGCAGTACGAAAACTAAAAGCGGGTTGAAGATAAAAGTAAAGCTTGATGAAAATATTTATAAAACAGGCAGAAAGATAACCGACAAAGAATTTAAAAATGTCAACATAGAGCAATCAGATTTTCACGGTGAATGGAACTATAAAATCAAACCAGGAACCGATATAGTGTAAAGGTTATTTATTTTCGGTTCCTAAAGATACCACTATCTCAAAAAGAGAAATTTTTTTTCCGCTGAAAATGATCATTGATACCAAGAACTTTACGCAATGCATTCAACTTATGAACAAAATTCATAATGCACCTCCCTTATCAACTATTTCTGTATTGTTTTTAAGCGCAAATGTATTGGGCGCAACACGGAGGAACATTTTTCCTGCATTAATCTTTTTTATTAGGGCAGAAACGATAGAGTCTCTTTCTAAATTGACATTATAGTCTTTTTGAGCAATCTGGATAATTTTTGAAATGTGTAGAGGTTCGTCGGAGTTTTGAAGTATGTCTTCAACGATAGTTAGATTGGACGTACGTTTTAGTTGTTGCCCACGAGGTAATGTTTTTCGTTGATGGCGATAAACAACTCTAAGTTGAGCTTGTAACAATTCACGCTTAATTTCCAGGTAGTTGTCTATATCAGTCATTTTATACTCCTTTCAGTGTTAGAATTTGGAAGGAGTATAAACTAAACGTTACCAGTAGGTCAAGCACTTTTTACATACATTTTATAAATTATCAGATATTTATTTTATACTGGTTAATCAATTAGTTAGACTCTTTTGGAAAGTTCTTGAGTACGTCTTATCCGATCACCTATGTAAGGCATGTATATCTCCTTTTTTCCCACCAGCTTCCAATCGTAGCGATCAGTGGCGCCGCTAAACATGTCAAACTGATCAGTGGTTCGCATGCCGTCCGAAGCTGTTCCCGGATTGTCGTAAGCCACATTAGGTGCTCGACGAACACGGCGCTGGCCCGGATTATAAAGCCATGCGCTTCGAGGCTCTCTGACCTGATCCAGAGTTTCGTGGACCAGCAGTATGCCTCCGGCGAGCCGGGCAGGTGAGAGGACCTTCTGTTTGAAAAAGAATATCTTGTTGTTCAGCGATTCCTCGGTAGCGCCCTCCTGGCTGTATTTCATATAAGCTTCATCAGCGAATTCCACGAGCGTGTATCTCCCGCTGCGGGTTGGCATGGCCTGGGAAATCCAGCGGGCCAAGATGTCACTGCGGTATCGGAGCAGGTGATTCCAGATTACTTCTACTCCGCTTTTGGGAATTGGGAACGGGATGCCGATTGCAGCACCGCGTACGCCGTCGCCATCATTTATCAGTTCCGCGGTGGCAGCTACCTTTCGGGTTGCGTCGTATATCCGTTGAGGGAATGACGCGCTCCGATGGGTGGGATAAACGTTGATTTTAAAAGTATCGTATGTTTTCAACATTGCCTGGTGTCCAGGGGCGAGTTTATCGGCATGTTGATTCATGTTCGCAGCAGTAATTGTAAAGGCTACCTTATCTTCAGCATAAGGATCGGGGTGGTGCATTCCTGGTGAATACCCCGGGGGAGGGGTCAGAATACCTCCATCCCATGCCGGAATGGTCCCACTCTGGTTGCCGGATTTTTCCGCTCCTAATGGCGTCAATTCCGCACCTAAGCGGGCGATTTCTTCGGCTGAAACCTTTGCCCATCCAGTAGCGGACATTCCCATAATCAACAAAATTCCCCCGATAAAAACAAGCAGTTTTCTCAACATGGCTCTAATCTCTCCTCTTTTAGAATGAGTATTTGATGTTAAAAGAGACAAAATCTCGATCGTTTATCAAATTGTGTCGGTTAGCGCCAAAGAAGTTGGTATAACTGACATCCGCCGACCAAGAATTCTGATAGCTGGCCCCAAGCCCGAAGGATATTGCCTTGCGACCTTGAAGGAAGTTGCCGCCCGGCCCGGGAGAGTTTCCGTTGATGTCGTGTTTCCAGGCGATTCGAGGTGATAGATTAATTGCTCTGATGACATTATTAAAGTCGAGCCGACCAACCAACTGATACCCGTAAGAGGTAGCGTCAGCAAAGTTGTCCGAATCTTCTATAGGTTTTCCCGAGTGGGTAGCCGGTCCAAGAATTGGATTGCCGCTTACATAAGTGCCAGCCCCATTCAAACGCAACCGGCTTTTGCTGGGCATGTTATGTACATAGGTAAGACCCACTTCCCCTAACAGGACAAGCTGATTGGCTCCAAAAGTCGGCCCGAACAGTTTGGTGGCGGTGACCTGAATCTGGCTTACGTCGCGTCTGATGTAGCCATCGATATCTTCTTCAAACCTCCCGTAATAATTACCGACCTGGTTAAAGGTTGCAAGAGCGGGATTAAATCCTCCCAGGGCTGAGTAAAGCAATTCAATATCATCTACCTGGAGGGGCATATCCCAACGAAAGGAGTACTCACCTTGCAGAGCAACTCCCATTCTTCCAAGCATGGTATTGAAACTTGCCCCAACGAGTTTGATGTCATCCGGATATTTTTTCCGGTAACGAGCGGTGTTGGCGTAAGCATCAGTAGCGAAGGCTGAGGTCACTGCGGCTACATCTCCACCGGTGGCAGCGGTACCCGCAATGGCCTGGGAAGCAGTTGCAGAAGCTCCGGCAGTGACTCCGGCGGTTGTGCCCGCGGCAATTGCGCCGGGAATATCACCAGGATTGATGGCAAGATGGGTACCAACTGCAGTAGCAATGGGAGTGGCAGCCGAAACAATTGCACCACCAGCAATGGCGCCAGCCGCAGTTCCGGTAGTAGCACAGACAAGAGGAAGACGGCTGTGGTAATTTATGAAATAGAAACCAAACTCGGTTTCGTTCAGTGCGGGCGCAAATACCCGAAGGGCTGCCCCAAACTGACCCTGATTATCAGGATGATCGCTTGGGCCTTGGGGAACTGCCATAAAGGTGGCCAGAGGATCAGCCCTCCCCATATCGGGAATGTCTCCCCATCCCAACATCACCTTATTTCCGCCCTCTCCCACAAAGTCATTACTGCTGAAGTAGGAGCCCGGCGGATCAATCTCGGTTTCTTCCCAGTCATAGAGATAAAAGGCCTCTAAGGTAGTATTTTCCGTGGTTCCGAAAGAAGCCCAGACCATTCCCTCGGGCAGCAGGGCTTCACGTAATTCCGCTCCCGGTATCCGGATAGCAGCAACATTTATTGGATTGATTGTATTAATGCTGTTTTGGATGAAGGTGCTTTCACCCCAGCTGAGAACCTGTTCCCCAACCCGGATCTGAAGGGGGCGGTTGAGAAGGGTGAAATTACCTGGATATATGCGTCGAGCAGGTCGATATCGCTACCTACCAGATTCAAAGCTTCTCCGGTGAGGGAAATGCGATCCCGACTGCTGCGCTCATTTTCAAAATCGTAGAAAGCGGTGCCGCGGATAAAGGCGCTGAAGTTCTGGTAATTAAGCTCCAGTTCGCTGGTGATTTTGGAGACATTGCTTACCAGTCCCCGGTCGTAGTTCAGGTTTCCGTCGTCACCATTTACTGAGTAGGCATTGCCACCGCTGGCAATACCAACAAGGTCAGAGTCACGTTTTTCTACCCGCCAGCTTAAGCCATAGGAAAGCGTCGTATCAAGATTCCCCTGAAGGTCGCCGTATTCAAACTGGAATGAGTGAGCTGGGGTAGAGAAATATAATAAAACTGTTACCGCCAATAGAACCAGCCCGAGGACCGGGGTGCACCAGGTAAAGCAATTGTGCTGTTTAAATTTCATACCTCCTCCTCCTTGTTAACAATGATTATACGGGTGGGTGTTGTAAACATACGGGATGGGTTTATAATTTAAGCAGCACTTTTTTGTAAAGTCAACGGATTTGTTTAAATTAAAACAAAAAATGCTTATTTTATTTCCCCCAAATCCGCTAAACAAAAAACATGCAACCGTTTTGTGCAGTCAAAATGCCCTTGTAATTACATAGTGTTATGCTAAACAAACTCTATTTATCCAGGCTGGTGCTCCTTTCGAAGCAGGTCATTTATGGTCTTTACTGGATTAAAGGTTATGATGGGGACTTCAACAAAGATCGTTATCCAGTCAGCCATGGCCCCGTTCCAGAGGCCCGGCAGCTCTAATGCTTTCAAGTCACGACCATCTTTTGATTTTTTGGAAATAAAAACAGCTTCCCTGTCCACATAATGTCGCAGGTCAAAATTCCGGCCCTGATAATTACGGATACCACAGACAATATCCACCGGATTAAAATGAGTCGCGGCTTTCCAGATATCCTGCTGCTCCCTGGAATCCAGATCAACCTGGGCGTGTTCTACAATCTGAGGGGATAATGACCCGTCTTTTCCTTTCACCCAGAACGGGCCTCCTCCCGGTTCTCCCTCGTTTTTCACCATTCCGCATACTCTCAGGGGGCGATTTAGCTTTTTAATAAGGAATTCTATTTTTTCTTCTGTCGCTTCAAGCTGTTTTCCCGGGGGAGGAACTATAAAGAGCTGGTCCCGGGCGAATTTAAGGCATTCCTCGACAAATTCCGCTTCTTCTTCCCCCTTCTTCAGTCTTTTCAGGCAGGTGAAAATTTTCTGCTGAGTTTTAGTCAGATACCCCCCTAAGATTTTTTTCCACAGGAAGGTTGAAAGTTTAAGCCGATCAGGAACAACATTATCAATGTTCTTTATATATACTATATCTCCTTTGGTTTCATTGAGGTTTTCTATGAGCGCGCCATGCCCTCCGGGACGAAACAAAAGCTCTCCTTTTTTGTCTCTAAAAGGGTTGTTATCCATGTCCACTGCCAGCGTATCGGTTGATTCTTTTTGAACCGAAAAATCCATCTCAAATCTGACATTGTATTTTTTTTCATATAAGGGCGTTGTTCTTTCAAGAAGTCTGGTAACTCCTTTTCGATCTTCAGAAGAAAGAGTGAAATGGATTCGACAGATTCCTTCACCATCCCGGGCATAATGGGCGGCTTCGACCAGATGTTCTTCCAGCGGAGTGCGGCTGTGCTCAGGGTAATGGTGAAATTTGAGAAGGCCCTTGGGAAGGCCGGCGTAATTGAGCCCCCGGGGAGTGAGGAGATAATCCAGGATCAGCCGGAACGTACCTTTTGCTATTAAATCATCTGTTTTGAGACCATCCTGGTCCATCACCTTCTTTAAATCTTTGAAAAAGGCAAAGTTCCTGATTCCTTCCATAAATCTTACAAGTTTTTTCGCCTCATTATCTCCTTTTTGAGCCCTTAGGATGATTTTTTCCCGATCAAGCTGGTCGTTGCTGTTTCTGAACCAGAGCAACGTCTTGAACATCCGGCTGGCCGCTCCGGAAGCAGGCACAAATTTCACAAAGCGCCCCTCGTCCGCAGACTTCTGATGGTTGAGGAGTATTCCATCGATTTCCTTTTCCGGAATGCTTATAATGCCGTTGCCAGGAGTGGAGGGAGAGCAGAGTCTCAGACAGAATCGGGATTTTTTAAAAGTTTCTATTTGAGCCTTGACCGTTTTCTCAGTAATTCCCCGTTTCTTAATCTGACGCAGGTCATCAGGGCTAAAAATAATTCCCTCCATTTTTCCTCCTTGTCTTAAACCGAATGTGAGAAAATTTATCTTACCTTACCGCGAGAAAATGACAAATATATACCAGCAAAACAGAGAGCGCTGAAAACAGCAAATATTACCTTCATGCTTTTTAAAAAATGCGGATAATATGCCGGCGCAATCTCTACCCTTCCGATAAAGAGGGAAAATATGAGCATGGCAATTCCCATACTGAACATCATTCCGGTCAATCGCAT
>JAGGZU010000108.1 GCA_021161865.1 Thermoplasmata archaeon | reverse complement strand
GCCTTAAACGCAGCATCAAATCTTCTCCTTTTTCCTCCCATCGTGTCCGTGTCCTCCTTCTCTTTTTGCCCACGATGGACTATAAATGCACCTTATTACACTGTCCAGTTTTTGGGGGGAATTATACCATGCCGATTTTATAATGATGCACAGAGTCATCTTCAGACCCTGTAGGGGTAATTCGCTTTACTGTACATGAGAGAGATACTACTAAGAACATACATATAAGAACTGTGCTTTTCATCTTTTTCATAATAGATCCCTTTTATTTTTTTAAAAAGTCTCTACAGTTATCAAGGTATATGCAATTTTTATTTCCTGTATTCAGCAGTTATACTGAGATTGGAGAAATCCTTTATATAGATATTCCCCATCTGCACAAGGCTATTTGCAAGATAAATTGTGTTCTCTTGGTATGTTACCAAAAATTCTCCCAAGCCCTTTTCCTCCACAGACGAGACCCAGGCCAAGTTCTGCAATTTACTCTTTATCTCAAAATTTTCAGCTATGGATCGCAATCCAGCTATGTGAATAGCCACATTTGTTTCTTTTGTCTTTAGGTAATTGATCAATTTATTCAGGACTGAAATGCTTACCTTTTCACCTGCCAGTCCCATTGCCTCTTCGCAGGCAGCATCTACATACATACCCCTGCCCTTTTCAGAGACAGTGCCTGCTGAAAGTATCCTTGTGTTTCCCAATTCGTCTTTAACTACAATATAATACTCTACTCTTTCCTCTACAACATAAAACGGCGAACTAAGACCGTAACCTATTGTCTCTCCTCTCTTTGTCACTACAACTGATCTTCCTTTTCCTATTACCATTGCTCCGGCTAGTCCCCTATTCATAATAGACCTTAGCTCAAAAAACCTCTTTTGCCTTATAGCCCCCTCTACTCTTAAGGGATCAAGTTTAGCACCAGCTATATCTATCACTGTAAAGTTCTGATTGGTTAAGGTTTCAATAAGTTTTGTGGAGACAGGATTCATCTCTCCTTTTGAAGAAACAATAAATACGTAAAGGGCTGCGTTTCTACTGAGAAGTGGAAGCACCTTTTCCATCTCCTTGGGTAAGACTTTGGCTTTTATAACGATTTTTACAGTATCACCTTTAGACTGCTTACTTACTATTTCTATATCCTTTATAACCCCTTGAGCAGTTTTATTTATTACATCATCAACTAAACTAAAATTCTGGACAATACTCTCTGCCCTGATAAATATGCCCGTAGCCTTTTCAATAGCATCCCACTTTGCCCTTGCAAGTGCCTCCATTTCTGCAGATGCCTTGCTGGTGATAACAGGTGCTTCCCCCTCTCCATATGTTTCTATTAGAGATTGAGTATAAGAAAATGCAGGCAAAATAAGGAAAACTAAAAGAAAAATAAATGTTTTTTTGTTAAGCATTCTATTTTGAAATTAAATAATCTTTACTCGGTCACTGTGGCCATTTAATCCCTCGAACTTCCGTCTTTACAGCATCTTTTATGCGAACAAGATGACTGGGGTCATTGATTAAACACCATGCCTTATCAGAGAAAACCTCAACCGCCTTACCCTCGCCAATTATATCTTCAATAAAAAGGATGTTGCCTTTTACAGGGTCTCTTTTTTGCTTAAATCTAATTATCTGAATTTTACTGCCTTTAATAATGCCATCTTGATCTCCTAAATTAATAAGGACAACTCTTTTTTCAGGTGTTTTTCTATGTGTTTTTACCTCGATTATATATCCATAGGAAGGAAAGGCCTTTTTAAGTTTTTTTTCAAGAGCGTCAACAAAAATGGGACTGCCAAAAAAAGCATTGTTTATAGCTCCTGAAATAAGGCCGCACTCATCTATTCTTCCTAGATAGCATTTATAGTGGTAATAATAATAATAATCTCTTACCTCTGTAGATGTTGTACTTGACCCTGTATACTCAAAAGTTTTAGATATTGTCCCTCCTGGAAAAGAAACCATCCTTAAATTGATCTTTGAGCCCGCATTGTATTCACATTTTGGTGGTTCATAATGAACTTTACCTTCCTTATCTTTCCACCTTCGCGCTTCTTTAAATGAGGATGCTATATTAGTTGATACCGTGCCTAATATAACATAATCAATTCCACGACCAAGCTCACCAATCCTTTGTAATGCAGCATTTTCACCAATCCCTACCTGAAACCTCACTTCTTGCATGATTTTATCTACCTCACTTCTTTCTACTATTTCGCAACCACCTACATTCCCCAAAATAGTGTAAATATTTTCTACAGCTAATTTTTCTCCACCGCATTTTTTAGTTTCTTTATCTATCGCAGCCATAGGTAATATGGCCACCCTTGGATTTCTGGCTTCAACAATATACAGCGGCAAGGCATGACTGGCTATTCTAAGGTCATCTTGACACTCTGAAAATTCAGTTAATTTTACTGTTGTCGCACAACCAATGATAATAAGAAGTGGCAAAAAAATTGATATAACCGATATTTTTACTTTTTTTACCTTCATCTGTTACCCCCCCTCGATTTCAAATCTAACTAAAAAACCAATATTTGTGATACTTGCCGGATATAATCTGAGAAATGTATTACAGAGCCTCTCCTATATAAATTCTAAGCCCCCTTTCCATACATCTGCAGACCTCCTCCTACAACTTCTCTGCCAAAGAATGTATCTGAGAGACCTCCCCAAATAACATCTTCAGTCTCACCTGATTAATAGCCAGCAACTATCTCTAAAATAAAAGTATAATGTCTATCATCCTAAAAAGCAAGATACTTTTATACCCTAATTTAATCCTCGGAATTTATGCGGTTTTTTCTCATAAAAAACATTTCACCATGCATCTCTCAATTGGGAATTGGGGTAGTAAAAGGCCAAAATTTCTTTATAATCAATGCCTTCATCGCTCATACCCTTTATGCCGCACTGGGACATACCTACTCCATGTCCAAAGCCCCTTCCTTCAAAAAACGATGGAGCTATTCTTCTGATCTATTTTTAAAAGGATCTCAGCTAAATCGAGCACACGCCTCAAAGTTGTGCGGGTGCGGAGGATGTGTTCCCCATGAGTATCTGTGAGCTTTACTCGTACAATCCTTCCTGAAGGAGTAATTGTTTCAGGTAGGATTTTCTGTAAACCATTTATCTTAAAGCCTGCTTGTTTTGGCCTATTTTCAATCTCATGCCTTCTATAGATCCTCTTCCATCTTGCCATCTTTCCTTCTAAACTAAACTGGTCTAGCTTAGCCAAAAGATATGGCCTTTTGCTCCCTCCAAATATATAGGAAGGATCTGCTGTGTATCCTCCGCTATTTGCTGTATACATAGCCAGTATTGGCTTATCTCTATAAACAAGGATTTCTCCTTTTGTTTCATCTACTGCTATATTAGTTCTGTCTGTCTCTGCACCTATCCCTTTATACATTTGGTATCCTGCATTATCAACCAGGCCATAAGCCAATTTCCTTCGATGCAAAAACTGATACATAGCATAGCTACGAGTAGCTACTGCCTGGGCCTTTAGGGCAGAAACTGGCCAACTGGCATAGACCTCGGCAGGTATAACCCCTTTTAAGTAGCCCTCAATATCAACCATGTTAATTGCCCGAAGGTTGCCTTTGGTTTGAGAGACAACTATTTCTCCCCGGTATTTTTTCCATTTCCCCCCGTTATAGAGAGACAGATGATTGCTAGGTAAGACCAGCAATTCCCTTCCTTCAGGGGTGCCATTTACACAAATTCTCTCTTTACATATTACAATCTTTAATGTTTTACCAAAAGCAGGTATTGTCTTCCCCCCAGCAACCAGACATTTTTCATCTCTTATTAGTACTTCTTTTATACTTCCTAGAATTAGTACCCTTAGCTCCGGACGCACTAAAGCAATGTGCACTGGTGACTTAACCAATTTCTCCCCAATCTTTTTAAGCATAAACTCCACAGTATTATAGTGGACCCCAAAGTCAAGACCACTTTTTTCCTGGTTTAAGGTGTATTGTCTTGTTCGTAAATCTGCATTTAGATCGAGGTTGTCCGAGCCGAGCGGAGCCATGCGGAGCTCAGGCGAGGCGAGGACAACCCGGTTTTCCGTTCTCATCACG
>JAGGZU010000043.1 GCA_021161865.1 Thermoplasmata archaeon | reverse complement strand
TAATAAAGTTTTTAATTTTCATTATTTTCATCTGCCTCAGAATTATAATCGCTAGCAGAATGAGAGCTATTAGCTGTTGGCTTTTTGCTTTTAAACTCTGATCGTTGATCTGTATCATCTGATTCATTCTCAATGCTCCCTGATTCCTGATTTATACTTCCTGATTTTATTCTTGATTCATCACCCTGCACTGCAGAACCATTACTAGCAACTATTGGTGCTGGTTCTTGCTTTAATTCTTGCTTCATTTCTTTTTCCATTTCCAGTGTTTCTGGTCCAATTAATACATCACGAGGTTTTGCTCCTTTTGCTGGTCCTATCACACCATTAGATTCTAATATATCAAGTAAACGAGCAGCGCGCGCATAACCCACACGCAACCTACGTTGCAAAAGGCTCGCAGAGGCCTTTCCAGCACGTACAACAGTTTCTTTGGCATCAGAATACATTGAATCTTCTTCTTGTCCTCCATTGCCTCCTGCGGCGCCAGAAGATGCTGGTTGAAAATTAATAATATCTTCATTATATTGAGCGGTTCCTTCTTTTTTAAGAAAATTTGTTAAAGCATTAACTTCTTTATCTTGAATAAATACACCTTGAACACGTTTTGGCCTACCCACATCTGCGCCCAAATAAAGCATATCTCCATTTCCTAAAAGTTTTTCAGCTCCTGATAAATCTAATATAGTTCGTGAATCAACTTGACTTGCTGTGGCAAAAGCAATACGACTGGTAATGTTTGCTTTAATAAGTCCTGTTATTACATTCACGCTCGGTCTTTGAGTGGCAACAATTAAATGTATTCCAACAGCGCGAGCCATTTGCGCAAGACGAACAATGGCAGCCTCTACCTCTCTAGCGGATTGCGCCATTAAATCTGCAAGTTCATCTATAATTATTACTATGTATGGAAGTTTACCTTCTTCGGATGGTTCTTTGTTATAAGAAATAATATCTCTTTTTTTTGCTCTTTGAAATAATTTAAATCTGTGATCCATTTCTGCCACTGCCCAACGAAGCATGCTTATAGTTTCATTAACATCCGTGATAACTGGAGTAAGCAAGTGGGGGATATCATTATAGCGAGTAAATTCCACTCTTTTTGGATCAACCAAAAGCAATCTTAAATCATTTGGAGAGTTTTTGTATAAAAGCGCTGAAATAATTCCATTTATGCAAATAGATTTACCAGAACCAGTTGCGCCGGCAATAAGAAGATGAGGCATTTTTTTAAGATCAGCTATCATTGGCTGACCCGCAACATCTCTACCAAGCGCCAAAGTTAAATTTGATTTTTGCTTTTTAAAATCATCTGTATCCAATATCTCACGCAGTGTTACAATCGCTGGAGTTTTGTTAGGCACTTCCACTCCAACAGCAGATTTGCCTGGAATTGGAGCCTCAATTCTAATTGGATGCGCCGCAAGCGCCAATGCCAAATCGTTTCCACGTGATGTTATTTGATTTAATTTAATTCCCTGATTAGGTTTAAATGTGTATTGTGTAACAGTTGGTCCAATATTAACATCACCCATACTCACATCAATACCAAAATCTTTTAAAGTCTTTTCAATTGTTTCCACATTTTTGGCAATATTGCCAGGCGATGCCTTGGTATTTGATAGCTCTAACAAATCAAGAGGAGGATATTCCCAATTTGTATCCGTGCTTGATGCTAAAACTTTATTTTGATCTACATTAAGCTCTTTAACTGGGACTTGTTGGTTTCCCTCTAATTTTCCTTGAACATTACCAAACCCAAGTTTTTCTTTTAAACCTTTCCAAAAATTTGGTTTAGTATTTTGCCCATGAACCTTAACACTTTTATTTTCTACCTGAAATGTAAATTTTTTGCGTAGTCCTCGGATTGAAGTATTAAATGCCAAAAGTATTGCCACAAGAGAAAAACTGACTATTAAAATATATGCAGCAATTTGACCAACCATTGATTTGAGTAAATTAAGCACTCCCATTCCAACAACACCACCAAACTGACCAAACAATGCTGGAATAAAAATAAAAGCCATAACAATACCAATTACAGTTGAACCCTTAAGTTCATATTTATCTGGTTTCCATAAATAAAACCCCAATAAAATCATGACAACTGGAACAAAAAATGCAATCAAACCAAATGTCCAAGTAAGACCTGCATCAATCCATCCGCCAATCTTTCCCGCTCTGTTAAACAAAGACAGAATAAACAATGCGCCTAATGCTATTAGTATTACTGCAGAAACTTCGCGCATTGTTTCCGGATTTGTCTCCCAATTTAAATTGGAAAATAATCCATTTGATTTCTTTTTATATTTACGTCTTCTAGCCAATTATCCCTCCAAAATAATATGGTATACTTAATTTAGCTTATTCATTGTTTACTCTACATACAACACACTTCAATAACTAAATACAAATCTTGAATTACGAAATACACTAAACTATAATTGTCATGCTGATACTGAAACAAGTAATGTCATGCTGAACTTGTTTCAGTATCAGCATGACGTTACTTGTTTTTAACATCTCTATCTTATCTTTGAGATTCTGAAACCTCAGTAGTAGAG
>JAGGZU010000021.1 GCA_021161865.1 Thermoplasmata archaeon | reverse complement strand
ATCAATATGTTAAAAGCAACTTAAACAATATAAAAGGAAGAGGAGACATAAAATGGAACATAAAAGTAGAGAGGTCTGCAGAAATTGCCACCTAACTGTCTTATTTATCAGCAAACTCAAAGGCCGCGGTGGAAATTGACCTGACTTACGAAGGGATTGCGACAGCGATTTCCTTTTCATCCTCGGCGAAACGATAAGTGGAAATTGACCTGACTTACGAAGGGATTGCGACTGGAACGCAATTACCCGATTGCTAAGTGCCCATTCGTGGAAATTGACCTGACTTACGAAGGGATTGCGACATTTTTTTGACATCTTCCATTGACTAAACCTTTTAATTGTTGTGGAAATTGACCTGACTTACGAAGGGATTGCGACGATAGCTATGTCTTGCAACTCGCCGAACCAAAACTCGGGTGGAAATTGACCTGACTTACGAAGGGATTGCGACTATCGGTTATCCAAGCGCCGAAGCCGACGCTATACCAGTGTGGAAATTGACCTGACTTACGAAGGGATTGCGACTTCAACCATCAGCCTTTTGTTCCCCTCCTTTACTTCGTGGAAATTGACCTGACTTACGAAGGGATTGCGACTGGACAACCAACTTGCCCATCCGTGTTACAATCAGAGTTGTGGAAATTGACCTGACTTACGAAGGGATTGCGACTTATTTGTTAAAAGTTATTTGTTAAAAGTTACTAAACGGTGGAAATTGACCTGACTTACGAAGGGATTGCGACTCGGCTTCCCTGGCGCAAAACTCTGAACAAAAAACAGTGGAAATTGACCTGACTTACGAAGGGATTGCGACATTGCGAGCGTTGATAGTCTTACCGTTCATTTGTGGAAATTGACCTGACTTACGAAGGGATTGCGACTTTTCCCTTGTAATGCAGCCTTGGCTTTTATTTTGTGTGGAAATTGACCTGACTTACGAAGGGATTGCGACGAGGTTATTGTGCTCCTTTCAACTGGCTTTTTTTATGAAGTGGAAATTGACCTGACTTACGAAGGGATTGCGACCCTTTTTCCTCAAGCATATCATCAACCTTACAACGCGTGGAAATTGACCTGACTTACGAAGGGATTGCGACACTGAGAATGGCGTCGATTTCAGCGATTCGGGCAACGTGGAAATTGACCTGACTTACGAAGGGATTGCGACGGCCAACACTATGGCCAGGGTGCGGTCTTCCTTTATCTGTGGAAATTGACCTGACTTACGAAGGGATTGCGACTTATTTTCCGATGGTTATGTCTTGCAACTCTCCGGGTGGAAATTGACCTGACTTACGAAGGGATTGCGACTTGATTCTTTATAGTCTTTAACGCAATCATTTTCCCCTCCTGTGGAAATTGACCTGACTTACGAAGGGATTGCGACTTATGGCCCCGTATTCAACTCCGTCCAGCTGAGACAGCCGTGGAAATTGACCTGACTTACGAAGGGATTGCGACCTACATATTCGGGCTCATATCTGCCCTCGTATATCTTGTGGTGGAAATTGACCTGACTTACGAAGGGATTGCGACGACAAAAGTCCTCGCAATTAGCTTGTCCCTCCAGCCACGTGGAAATTGACCTGACTTACGAAGGGATTGCGACGCAACAAACTGTCCAGTTCTCGACGTTCCCTTTCAGGTGGAAATTGACCTGACTTACGAAGGGATTGCGACTTCCTATAGGTACAGTTCCCCTTACATCCCCTCCTTTGTGGAAATTGACCTGACTTACGAAGGGATTGCGACGCAGTGGTCAATACCACCGAATCCCTCCGCAGGGTCAACGTGGAAATTGACCTGACTTACGAAGGGATTGCGACGCTTGTCCCTCCAGCCACTCAGGGCAAGAAGGTTTTAGGTGGAAATTGACCTGACTTACGAAGGGATTGCGACCTAACACCTTTTCACCCTTTATTGTTATCATTTTTTGTGGAAATTGACCTGACTTACGAAGGGATTGCGACCCGCCTCGTCCTCGGCGAAGCGATAGGTAGTGCTTGGTGGAAATTGACCTGACTTACGAAGGGATTGCGACTGGGACAGCCGGTCGCTCAAAGAGCAACAAACTGTCCAGGTGGAAATTGACCTGACTTACGAAGGGATTGCGACCGAAGCCGACGCTATACCACATCCCCTTTTCCTGGTGGAAATTGACCTGACTTACGAAGGGATTGCGACGTTGTGCTTTGCTGTGGCTTATTTTCCGATGGTTATGTGTGGAAATTGACCTGACTTACGAAGGGATTGCGACCCTAAGGGAGCTCCATGCTCTGCATTTGGGAGTGTGAGTGGAAATTGACCTGACTTACGAAGGGATTGCGACTGAAATGCAATCACTCTATTACTAAGCGCCCATTGTAGTGGAAATTGACCTGACTTACGAAGGGATTGCGACTCCGAAACGAAGTTTCAATTTAAAATAGACCATTCATTTTGTGGAAATTGACCTGACTTACGAAGGGATTGCGACCTCTTCTGGGGTCAGCCCTTCACCCCAACCTTTCAAGCCGTGGAAATT
>JAGGZU010000007.1 GCA_021161865.1 Thermoplasmata archaeon | reverse complement strand
CTTGTATGGTACTCCCAGTCGGTTGAGCCATCTACACACATTCCAACATCTTTTATCAACCTATCAGATATCGCCATAGCCTTTGCAGAGAGGTCTACGTTGCTAACTTGGTATGGTACGAACATCTGCCCAAGACTCACAAACAGGAGTGTAAACGCTGTGATTAGAACTCCTATTACAATTGTAAACTCTATCGGGTTTGCAACAGCCTTTTTATTGTTTCTCATTCTTCTCTTCATACCTCTTCCCTTCCTAATAATTCTCTATATAAACCAATACATAATCCAGCATCTCTTTTATCGATGAGTCTCCAGAGCTGAGATACAGGTTGTATCTCACAGATATGGTATGAGGCGATGTTTCATTGTTGTATATGGGACCATCCAGTAGCTCTGCGTCAAAGTACATGCCATGTCTTAATTCCAAGTTGGCAAAGTCCTCTTTTGCAACATTGAAAACCTCAGGCAGGTGACTGTAGCCGAGAAGGTTTACTCCATGAGTGAGGTCACGTTGAAAGCCAGTTCTTACGGAGTTGTACTCGTAGAGAAGGGATGTACTTTTCTCAAAAGACATGGTTGTGCCAATGTTTGAGAGGGTCACTACAACCACAGATAGGGTGATTAGCGTAACGGAGATAATAACAGCCCCTATGAGAACCATTTGAGAGTGCTTGTTACCTATGCTCCTTTTTCGAGGTTTATCATGCTGACTAACTCTATCGCTGTATCCTCTAGAGCTCATAGGTTTTCCACTAACAGATATTATACTACTTATATTTATATTTTTCTTAATATTATTTATGTTTATATTAATATTTTTCTTATTCTCTCCTGTAATCATGCTCTCCACGCCTCCAACTCAACATCATAAACCCTTGTATTATTAACAATAACCTGATGAGATACAACAATCGTGCCAAAACTCTCCTGCTTCTCATCCGGATACCAAAGAGACCTGTTAAACCCATCATAAACCCATACATTATAAAACACATTAGATGGAATTAAACTACTAAGAGCATCACAGAAACCAGAGGTGTCATTGGTCAATATATACTCAGCAAGCTTATTCTCATAAGAATAATTCGAAGGAGCAGACTGCCAAAGAGTATACAATGCCTCATCACAAAGAAGCTTAAGCTGCGTAGAAGGATCAACCACCTCCACAGACGGTGGTGTGCTCAACAGCTGACTTGAGACAAAAGCAAGAGAGATGAAAATGATACCCACTGAAATAACAGCTTCAAGCACATGAAACTGCGCATTATTGTTCATCTCATACACCCCCACTTATCCTAATACCCCTCACACCACGCTCAACAGTGAGACCATAAATCGACCATATAGACAAAGCTCCAGGGTTCTCATTCTCAAACTTAAGGTCTAAACTACCATCATCAACATTCACAGTGAACCATCTTGTCTCAACATGCCCTGGAAGAACCTGTACATTCGACACAACCTTCTCACCCTCAGCATAAACAGAGGCATTATCCACATTTGACGTTGGACTACCGAAATAGATGACGACGCTATAAACACCGTTATCCACCTCCACAGAAAAATTTGCTGTGTAAGGTGAGAAAACAGTGTCACTAAATAAAGGATCATCACCACTACTATAATCCGTAGTGAAATGAAGTTTAGAGAAATCATCATGACTCCAAGCATAATGCTGAGAAACAGGTGCATCAAGATACATCTCTAAATTAACAGGTCTAAGCTGCCTATAAAGAACCCAATCATACTTTGCTCTACATCCTGACTCAGTGGTATGTAACCCAAAGTAACCGGACAACTTATCAATAGCCACAGTATCTGGAACAGAAATATCTTGAGACGTCTGAGACTGAGTATACAGTTGACGTTTACAATAAAGATAGGAGTCCGCCCTCGCATAAAACGATAGACGATACCAGGAATTCTCGGTCATAGAAAAGGTTTTGTTCTCTGCAATAAGCTCAACAACCTTCCAGTCGCCATACTCGCCGATTGAAAAGTTCTTCCACCATTCATCACCAGAAAACTTACCAGAGGAAAGAAAATACCCCATATTATAAGGGTTATCCTTACTCGAAGCTCTTATAAAAAGACTTGCCTCAGTATTACCACCCGTGGAAAGCGCTTTTGCTTTCGCCTCAAGTATGCCATCGGTAAACATAACATTCTTGGCAACAACCGCGGAACCGTTACCAATTATCAAGCAATCACTCTGCACCTCAATATCACTACCATATGTATACCATTTTGAGGAATTCAACGAAGAAGACTTGAAATCATCAAAGAAATCAAAAACCCTGCTGCCGTTACTCTCCGAAACTGCGTTTGGATTACCAAAATAAAGATAAAACGTTTTTGTGGTATCAGCTGGAAGCGAATCCGCCTTAAACCATATCACAGAGTTACCACCATAACTCCACCTTTCAATCCAATAAGGTAAAGGTTGTAAACCATCATCCAATCCACTGGTAATCCTTATATCAGACCCATTCTTATTCGCCCAAAGATAATTGAAGTTACTGTTCTTCAACTCCACCTTAACCTGGTAATTGGCTAACGATATTGTCTCGTTTGTGTTTGTGATACGGATTGGCATCCTGTATGACCAATTCTTGTAATTGTCATCCCACCAAACATCACCATTGTTATCATAAATATCGCTGCATGAGGGAGCGAAACGTGTAAACCTAAAGGCACCAGGTGAAACACTTATCTCGGATGTGCTGCTCTCATTCACCCCAAAATCCAGTTTAGCAACATAATCTGTTCTGTTACACCAAATCTTCAACACACCATTGTCACCATAAACCCTCCCCTCATTTATTCCAACATCCAACTTCTCCTGATTATAAAGCGTTGTGTTTTCACTCACTCCATCACTTGTATTTACAAACACTTTACCATTAGCCACCTCAATATAATACGACTTCCCGTTGATTTCTTGAGGAATCTCAACCGTGGAAGAATAGTTAACATTCTGATACATCTGTTTAATAGCCAACGCTTCTGTAATTGAATCCGCAACATAGTTTGCAATATGCCTAGCGATGATATGTACTGAATTATCAACTCTGGTATTAACCAAAACGCTGGTAGTATAAACAATGCTAGCCATTGCACTGGTTATAACCACAAACGTCAAAATGAACCCTACAATATGAGAAACCGCGGTATTATTAGCCTTCCTTCTCCATCTAAAGAGATGCATGCTATCCCATCCTCATTTAAATAATGTTAAAGGGGTATATGAGTTTAACTCTTAAGCGCCATTTCCACGATAGTATGAACCATCAACACGTTGATGCCAGAGCCACCAACAGGGTAAACAAGAGTGTCGCCATCCTCTGAGAAGCCATCAAAGTTTTTCAAGTAATTCCTCCAAGCATCCTGTTGTTCTCCAAACACCTGCAGATGTAACAGATAAACATTACTTTGTTCTCTTACAGTGTTCTCAACCAACCTTGATGAAACCTTACATGACACATCGCTTCCGCCAACAGAGAATGAATCAGGTGTAGTGACTTGGAGAAATCGAAGTATTATACGATTGTTTTCCGTGGTGATGGATGGTCCCTCCCACAACGATGATCCACCTGGAGAAGTGTATGTTATCGCACCGTTTTCAAAGGAAACTCCATAACTACCAACGGAGGTAGCGAATGTATAGGTAAGAGACGTGAAGTCAAACAACCAAACACGAGCAAAGATCGTTGAACCGTTACTCAACTCCAGAAGAATAAAATCACTGTCTAGATTAACTGGATCACCAGTGGCATTTGTCAAAGCAATAGTTTCAGTTTCACCCTGGTTAACATTAACATTAACCGTCACATTAGCAGGGTAAACAGCAAACCTCCATGTGTTATAAGAGGTCTCATTGGTTTCAACCTTACCTGACTCATCGTATGCTCTCACCCTAAACGTGTAGTTGCCCCGTGGGAAGAAACCACAATCGAAATCATCCTTTGTTATGGTAACAGAGGTGTTTGTCGTCCATTTACTCATGTCATTTCCACCAGGCTGCCAGTTGGGATACGGGTTTGGATCCAACCTGTACTTGTAAACAAGATTCCTTGTTTCTGTGACATCATCGGTTCCAGTCCATTCAAAGGTAATTGAATCAGGATTGTAGTAAATAGTTTTCAACTCATCCCTGTTTGTTATCCTCGAAACAGGTGATTCACTATCGTAAACCTTGTACACAACAGCAAGTTGAGCATAATTTTCGTGTATAGTGTGGGCATCAGAATTAGCAGTGAGCCCATACGCAAGAACACCGTTTGCGAAGAAGGTGTTTGGATCAGAAAGCCTAAGAGTGTAAGTTGTAACAGGTATGCTTTCAGGCGTTATGGAATAAACCACAGTGTCCCAGCCATTATTACCTACGTACAGTTGATCCCCTAGTTCAAGTTGTTTAACATTAGAGATGCCGTAAACCCTCCCTGCTTTCTCTGGATTTATCGCGGCCCAACAAGCTTCACCGTTTGGTTTTTTCACATACAATGGATGACTCTCTGTCAGGCGTAAGAGACCATTGTTTAGACTGTAAACGGTCTGCGGAGACCCTTTAACTGAGAGAACAACACTTGTGGCGTAGCTACCTGTTGCAGGATCGTAGGATAAAACCCTGTCACCCACGTTTATCTGCTGTATCTCTTTGCTTGTTCCATCAGCCATTTGCACCATAGTATTTGATGGGAAGCATGGTAGTTGGCAGTAGTAGTCTGTGTTGTGAGCAAGGCAACCGTTAGCAAAATAGTTGGGTGCATCCTGATTAACCAGTTTAAAACTATAAGTGTGAACAGTACCAGGACGATAAACAATGGACTCAACCCTCACCCAATCACCACTCTGAGTAAAGATACGGTCACCAACCTCAAGCCTCATAATACCACCAAGATGATAAGAGTTCTCAGCAGCAACAGGATCAACAGCAGCCCAACCCACTGAACCATTAGCCTTCATCACCCACAACGGATGATCATCAGTTGGAGAAACCAAACCATCGTTAATCTCATACACACCCTCTCTGATAGGTGAACGAAGAGCCTCAACCGTGTTAGAAACCAACATATTACTCTTGAGATCATAAGATAAAACACTGTCACCAACCATTACATCCTCAATATTCTTGAAGCTACCATCAGCCATCGTTATCATGGTGCCTGCTGGGAAACAACAACATTTAATAACGTTGCTGACAAGGAAACCGTTTGCAAAGAAATCATGAACCCTTGAATCCACCATTAGAGTGTATGTCTGAACAGTCTCTGGTCGATGCACAATAGAGTATACCTTAACCCATTTTCCATCCTGCGTAAAGATGCTGTCGCCAACCTCCAGTTTCATAGCGTTACGGTAACTATACATAACCATTGACTGCACTGGGTCAACAGCAGCCCAACCCAATCTGCCGTCACTCTTTTTAACATACAACGGATGATCAGCGGTTGGAGAAATCAAGCCATCGTTGATGTCATAAACTGTTTTAACTGGTGATTTTAAACCTATGATCTTGGTTTTAACGAAACAATGGTTTTCAATGTCATAAGACAAAACACTATCGCCGATTTTAACATCCTCAATATTCTTAAAACTACCATCAGCCATGGTTATTTTTGTACCAGCAGGGAAACAACAACTTGGTGGCGATGGAGGGTCACTCACACTAACACTTGCAGTGTCAGTATCTGTTGCACCATCATCATCCTTAACCTGCACCTTTACCGTTTTGGTACCTGCACTGCTATACGAATGGCTTGCTGTTGCCGAGGTACTCCAAGAGGTGTCATAGGTTCCATCATTAGTCCAATCCCATCGGTAATACTGCACACTGCCATCAGAGTCAGAGCTACCAGAGGCATCAAACGAAATAGAATAGCCCGTTGTACCAGAATAAGGACCACCAGCATCTGCTGTTGGTCTATTGTTTGTTGGAATAGAAGCTTGCGTATAGCCTGAGGAGTAGTAACCAGAGTTTGGATCATAAGCCCAAGCGCTGAAACCATATGTTACTCCCTCGCTTAAATCCAAGACTGTGCAACTGCTACCGGTATCAAAGTAAGCCTGCGTACCCTCTCTAATAGAGGTTGGGGGAGAGCCCTGTTTGTATCTAACCATTGTTTTATCGCCATTAGTTCCCTTCGTCCAAGAGAGACTTATAGAAGTAGTTGTATGAGCTGTCTTTTGAAGGTTGCTTGGATTACCAGGGAGTGTATAAGCTATATGCGTATAACTGGAAGAGTAATAACCAGACTGGGAATCATGCGCCCATGCTGCAAAATAATATTTTTGACCAGGTATTAAACTAGAGACGGTACAGCTACTACCAGTACCTGAGTAAGCTAAACTTCCATCACCTGTATTGGTTGGGTAACCATTTGTTTTATACCTAATCATTGTTTCATCTGCACCAGAACCCTTAGTCCAAGCTAGTGTTATAGAAGTTGATGTTCGAGCAGTGTCATGAAGGTTACTCGGGTTACCTGGAAGCGTATAAGCGTAATCCTGAGCATACCCTGAGGAGTAACCACCGGTGCTACTATAAGCCCATGCTGTAAAATTATACCGTTGACCGGGAGTTAAACCAGAAACCGTGCAACTCTCCAAGGAACCATTATAAGCCAAGTTTCCTGAAGTTGGGGAAGACGGATAACCTGTTGTACTATATCGAATAACCGTTGTATCACTACCTGAACCTTTTGTCCAAGCCAAAGAAATGCTACTTGAT
>JAGGZU010000004.1 GCA_021161865.1 Thermoplasmata archaeon | reverse complement strand
CCTATACCCATCGCAACAGAAGACGGGCCAGGCATCCCAAACATGTATGGGTTACCGTGAGCATTTGCGAATATAAAGTTGCTTTTCTCCATGTATTCCTTACCTTTAGATACGTCATCTCCAAGGTATTTTGCTACATAGTTTTTAAAGAAAAGCAGTCTGTTCATCAAGTTTACATTCTTTATCTCACTAAGTGCTTCATCACTGTACCCAACAGCCTGAGCTGCACAATCATATGCAGACAGCACGTTGAATCCCATTGGTTTAAACAATTTCTCTTCGCTTCTCTCGAGACATATTTTTCCGTAACCCGTTGGTAGTTTCAACGGTTCCTCGCCTCCGCCTGTTAACCTTGCAAGCGCATACCTGAGTGGTGGTCTCTGGAAGTCTTGACCTCCACCAACGAGAAGAGCAGCATTGTCCTTCCAATCACCAAGTCTATCTATTATAGAGTTGTAGAAGATGGTTCTTACAACAAGTGCAGATACCTCCTGTGCATCCCAACCAGCCAGTCTACCAACAATGTTCTCCTGGTAAGGATAATAACTGTATGTATCATTCGCCAAGTTTGAGTAATCTCCTATAATTGGATCTATGTTTCCATATATGAAATCCGTTGGTGTCCCTAGACCGTATGTGTAGCCAATAAATGAGGTGTCCTCTCTGAGTGAGTTGATATCGTTGTCATATACTATCCTCGGCAACATCTCAGCGTCTCCAACGAGTGCTATGTAAATCGGGTTGTTTTTGTAGTAGTCCCTCAGGTTTTTAAGATCCTCAACAGGTATATCAGCTATTTTAGCAAGTAGTTCATTCAAGGGTTTATGTATCTTGTTGAAAACATGCATGTTGTGTGCATAGGCAAGCTTTGGGTTTCTCCTAACCGAGTAGTAACCTGGACATTTCTCCTCTCTTTGTGTTAAAGTGTTGTCATCTGCATAGAAGGCGAAATCTGATTTCGCAAACAGCACACCTTTATGGTATGCAGTTAGATATGGGGCAACGGTTGACAAATCCTTCATCATCGCATAGTAGGGGTTTTCCAGCTTGTCAACCTCAACGTTTATCTGAACCCTGCCGTTCTTCTTTGCAAGCCAGGTTCCAGAGACCTCTACATTGTATTTCTCTCCCCCTCTATCATACAGTATGGTTTCCTTGTAAAATCTATCCTTTATTATGTTTCCGTTTGAATCCCTTATCGCTGGGTTAGATGCTGTGGATGTACCATAGGCATCGGCTACTTCACAGGCTGTTAGAGGTTCAGGTACCTCTGAAGAGACTATACCACAGCTCACCTTAACTGAGTCTCCAAACTCGTCTGCACCCTCTGGATCAAGGTTGATTACCTCCAGTTTAACCAACGCGTACTTGTAATCATCAGGTATTGTGAAACTGTAGTTTGCAATGGTTGAGCCTGTTACCATGCCAAGTATCATTTGAGGTAGCTGGGTTGTTGTGGATGATGGGATCTCTATCACGGGAGAGGAACGTAGCGTTCTATCCAGGATCTTTGGAGGCCAAGCATCCAAAGGATTAGCCAACGTAACATAATCAACACCATCAAACCGATCCTCAAGCAAACCTATAGTAAGATTAACAACATCATCAACACTACCAAACCTCAAAGAAACACCATAACCAGAAAGATTACCACAAACCAAAGAATACCTCACACCAAGATCCCTCAAAACAGAATAAACAGCATTATCAACCTCATCAGTAACAATCACCGGAATACCCAAATAAGAAGCAATAGGTGTAGCAACCAAACCAAGACTATAACCCTCCTGATCATCCTTCACCAACAAAACAGCATCACTACTCTCCCAATAATCCCTGGCCAACTCAAGAGAAACCTCCTCAGGAGACTCCGAACCATCAACAACAAGATTAACAGGTTCACCAACCAACTCTTCAGTTCTAACAACAGCACGAGAAGGATTACTAACATTCTCAACATACAAAGGAACAACCACCTGATCACCCTGCTTATCATAATGCACAGCAAGCGGTGTCGCTATCAACGCATAAAAAGGACTGCTATCAGAAACAGAAATACCACTCGGAACATCAGAATAACTGCTTGACACAGAAAGCAAAACCCTCTCATCAACAACCTCAGTAACACCCCCAGGATTCCAATAATAGATACCCACAGAGGCAATTACCAAAATAACAACTCCAGCCAATACTATTAACTTATCATTCTTCTTCATTTTGTCGATCCCCCTAATTCAGTAGAGTTCTTTAGTAATGCATTATTTTGTATATAGTATATAGATTTTTCTATAAATATTAATGTTTATATAAAATTAGATGGAGGATAGATGAAAAAAAGAAGTAGGGGGTAGGTTCTATTATTATTCCCCTGGAATGTACGGATTGAACGCTGGGTCACCGAAGAGTAGGTATTCATAGAACGAGATATACTTGTTTTTGAGCATGGGCGTTTTTGCATGTGAAGATGTTTTAAGCATCTCCGCCTGAGATTTGTAAATCTGCATATCTATGTTTATATCACCGGTTCTTATTAGTGGTGGTGACCACCATAGTGTCCAGTTTGCATCGGAGGGAAGATAGTTGTTTTTAGCATCCCTGAACGCCATTCCCAGCGTTGCTCCATTCTCCTTTAAGTCGTTGCACAAATCTGTATAGATCTTGTATCCAAAATGTGGGTCTGGATATTCACCATTCTGTGCGTTCTTAGAGGTGTTTCTATATGCACGCCACACACTGAAGGGGGTATCATACATCCTGTTTTTAGGTTCAAGGTAACCTCCCCCAATGTTGGACTCTGTAGGTGATGCAATCAACGCGTTTAATCCAGCGTGCATAAACGTTTGACCGATACTTGTACGTGGATCCATACCATCTATCTTACCGCAGATGCAGCTCTCCAGCCACATGAAAGAGGGGCCAAGGTTCATGTTTTCCACATCCCTCGTACCATACTCTCCCTTCTGAGATAGAGAGAAACCGGGACCAAGGAACCCGCCACCAACGATTGGCACTATCTGCTTTAAAGTCCAATGCATGAGTGGACCACCAAACCCAGCAGCCGTAGTATCAACACCTTCCATGGCAAACATATGCTGCTGACCATGCGCATTTGCCCAGATGAAATTACTCTCCTCCATATACTTACCGCCCTTAACAACATCCTCGCCAAGGAGGTTTTTAACCTGATTCTTCGAAAAGAATATCCGATTTAATAGACATGTTTTTTTAATCTTATCTATTGCTTGATCACTAAAACCTTCTCTAGCTGCCGCCTCACTGTATGCATCAAGTACGTTGAAACCCATGGGTTTAAACACCTTCTCTGCGGTTCTCTCTCCAGCTATTTGACCATAGCCTGTCCAATACTTCATTGGTTCACCGCGAGGCGTCAGATGAAGGATATCACCAAAGATGAGGTACCTGAGCAATGGCTTCTGGAAGTCTTGACCTCCACCAATGAGAAGAGCAGCATTGTCCTTCCAATCACCAAGTTTGTCTATTATAGAATCATAGAAGATGGTTCTTACAACAAGTGCGCTGGCATCCTGTGCATCCCAACCAGTTATCCTACCTATAGCGTTCTCTATGAAGGGATAGTAGGAGTATGTATCGTTAGCGGTGGTTGACCAGTCCCCAGGAATAGGGTCAATGTTACCGTAAATAACATCACTGGGAGTACCTCCACCGAAGTAGTATGGAAACTCCTCTGGATCTGATGGATTCACTGGAGCGATATTGCTCTCATATATATACTGTGGAAGAACGGTTGCGCCTCCAACAATAGCAATATAAACCGGGTTGTTTTTGTAGTAGTCTCTAATGGATATAAGGTCGTTTACAGGTATATTAGCAAGTTTAGCAAGTAGTTCATTCAAGGGTTTATGTATCTTGTTAAAAATGTGGTTATTTGATGGTTCAGCAAGCTTGGGATTACGCCTCGGCATATAAAAACCGGGACAGTTCTCTCCCCTCTTGGTTAGCACATTGTCGTTGGCTGCAAAAGCAAAGTCAGATTTTGCAAAAAGTATACCCTTGTGATAAGCTGTTAAATATGGCGCTATCTCAGATAAACCCTTCATTGGCTCATAAAACGGGTTTTCCAGCTTGTCAACCTCAACGTTCACCAGAACCCTTCCTTCTGGTTTTGCCAACCAGCTTCCAGTTGCTCTAATGGTGTAGGTTACCCCTCCTCTATCATAAAGCACTGCCTCCTGATAATAGCGGTCCACAATTATGTTTCCATTTGCATCTCTTATCGGGTTACCACCTGCACCTGTTCCTCCAGCTACAAGCTCATACATCTGAATGCCAGAGGGTTCATCTGGTAGATTGGCTCCAACATAGAAGTTTACTTGGTCGCCAAACTCATCCACCTCATCAGAATCCAAGTTTATACCCTCGAATTTAACCAACGCGTACTTGTAATCATCAGGTATCGTGAAATTCCCAATAACCGTGTAACCCTTGAGCATGCCTGTAATGGCACGTATGAGTTGTGTTGTAGCTGTTGATGTTAATGTTTTTGGCCCAAAGGTAAAGTGTGCTGTATCCAGAATCTTTGGAGGCCAAGCATCCAAAGGATTAGCCAACGTAACATAATCAACACCATCAAACCGATCCTCAAGCAAACCAATAGTAAGATTAACAACATCATCAACACTACCAAACCT
>JAGGZU010000090.1 GCA_021161865.1 Thermoplasmata archaeon | reverse complement strand
GTACACTACGAAGATTTTATAAGGGAGGGTTCTTTCAAAGCCTGTAAAGACAAGGGGTTTTTACGCCTCGAGGGAAAAGATTATATAGTAAAGGACGGAGATATTATCAATTTCAGATTTAATGTGTGAGGAACCGATGAGATATCGTACATTAGGAAAAACAGAATTAAAGGTAAGCAGCGTCAGTTTTGGTGCACTTCCACTCCCGGCTCTTAATCGGGAAGAGGCAAAGAAAGTTTTAAATGAGGCCCTGAATAGAGGTATAAACTTTATCGATACAGCAAGGTGGATTATGTGAAGCCGAATGTCCCTATAATCTTCCTATAATGGATCTTTTAGAGAAGGCCCATGCATTGTTGGGATAAATCCCGGATCAAACTTGAAATAATGATGAAACGATATATTAGTTTTTCTATTATTATTGAATGTATGCTTGCCTATTTACTTCTCATTTTTTATAATTGGGATTATTCAGGATACAAATATGAAGAAAATTGCTGTTATAAATGGACCAAATTTGAATCTTCTTGGAATAAGAGAACCTGACATCTACGGCAGGACCACTTTGAAAGAAATCATCGCCAATTTAAAAAAAGAGGCGAAAAAATATAATATAAAGATAAAGGCATTCCAGTCAAATCATGAAGGTAAAATTGTGGATTTCATCCAGAAAATAGGGTTAAAGAAATATTTCGGAATAATAATAAATCCAGGGGCTCTAACACATTACAGCATTGCAATTAGAGATGCTATAAAAGCTTTTGATATTCCTGCTGTTGAGGTTCACCTTTCGGATATTGAAAATCGTGAAGATTTTAGAAAGATCTCCGTAATAAGAGATGTATGTATGGGACAGGTTAAAGGTATGGGACCCGAAGGATATAAAAAGGCTCTTGAAACATTGATGAGTTTTTATAAGGATAAAAATTAAAGGGTAGACCCTTTCTATTAAACATCCAGAGGCCCACCCTTTTATTGGTAACCCAAAAAGCATTTACTCGTCTACTTTGGATAATATACTATGCTATTACAACTTCTCTTTTGTTGTCGCCCGATTCTACCTCTCCCTCTTCATTTTTTAGAGCATTCATCAGGTTTATCATCATTTTCCTTTCAACATCGGTATTTCTCTCTCTGTTCTTCCTGACAAAGATTGCTAGATTTTCATTTGTAATTTTAACCATTTTTTTACCCCCTTCAAAGGATTCGTCAATAATTTAACTATCTTTCATTAAAAAGTCAATAAATATTTGATAATTTTTTGTCAATATAAAATGAAATCTTAACTCAATCTTTATTTTACCTTTATTATAAGATTTGTTTTAATTATCTTTAGTAATTGTTATAAAAATTATTTGATTTTAAATGCCTTATGTAATCAATAACAATTCCAGATGAAAAAACACAGATTGCTTCGCCTTGCCCATTTAACGCTGGATAAGTTATACTGTCACCAATACGAATAGCCCCAACCTACCACAAATAAAATTCTCGCTCGCAATAATGCGCTCAATGATGTATAGTAAGAAATCCATAATTAAATAAACTTTTCTATTGCACTCAACAGTTTTTCGTACTCCACAGAATCATCGGGATAACCATCACCAATCTTCTTTAAAAGTATATAATTGATCTTTCCCAACCGTTTTTTCTTATCAGACTTTATCTGTTTCAGAATTTTTTTTGGAGTTATTCCTTTAACGCCGGGAATTTTAAATAGTTCTAAAAATTCAACCACCCTATTTCTTTCACTCTTATCTATATAACCTTTTAGATATGACAGTTCTACTGCTATTTTCATTCCGACCAATACTGCCTCTCCATGGAGAAATTTTTTATAGCCGGTTAATTTTTCAATAGCATGACCAAAGGTATGGCCAAAGTTCAGTATCATCCTTATCCCTGTTTCGAACTCATCCGACTGCACAACCTCGCGTTTCACCTTAATAGCACCAATAATCACCTTATTCATAAACTCTTTATCTTTAATTAATCCATCTTTTAAATATGAACTATCAATTTTAGAATTATCATTAACCCTATCTCTTAGACTCATCACCTTAGTATAAATAGTATCAAACATCTTTTTATTAAATATTAAAGCGGCTTTTATAACTTCTGCGAATCCAGCTATAAACTCTCTAGAATTCAGAGTATTCAATAACTCAGGGTCAATCAGAACAAATTTAGGTGAATAAAATGTCCCTACCAGATTTTTACCTTCTTTTAGATTTATACCAACTTTACCTCCTATTGATGAATCTACCTGTGCAAGTAGCGTGGTGGGTATCTGAACAAAATTACATCCTCTCATGTAGGTAGATGCAGCAAAACCTGAAAGATCGCCAATAACACCTCCACCAAGTGCTATTATAACTGAATCCCTTGTAAGACCATTTTTTACCATCTTCCTCATCAATCCATGGTAGTATTTTATGCTTTTTATTGGTTCACCAGTGGGAAGAACAGTATTTTTTATGTTAAATCCAGACTTTTTAAGATTTTTAGAGAATTTCCTGAGGTACAACCTTGAAACATTTCTATCAGTTATAATTTTAAAAATTTCCCCACCTTTTTTTTGCTTTTGAAAATACTCTTCAAAGATGGAGGTAGGGTCCGTAAATATATTTGAACCAAAGTATATTTTGTAAGGTTTCTCTGATTTTACCTCAATAATTTCCATGTTTGATTTTCCTTAATCTATTAATCAGTTCGTCCACAATTTCCAGAATTGTTCTGTCAGGCACACTATTTATTATAATATCAGCTTTTTGGTAATATGGCTCTCTTAATTCAAGAAGCCTCTTAATATTTTCAAAAAGCTCCCCCTTCTCCATTTCTCTTTTAAAAACAGGCCTTTTTTCTGCATTGTCGATTCGATTTATTATATCATTAATGGGTGCTTTAAGATATACTGTAATACCCAAATCTTTTATCAACTCCATATTATCCGCGAAGCATGGCATTCCTCCCCCCGTAGCAATGACTCCGCTTGATATCAGGCCACTTCCAGCAATATCTTTTAGCAATTTTCTCTCAATATCCCTAAATGCTTCCTCCCCATTAGTCTTAAATATCTCCGGTATAGTTTTCCCTGTTTCCTTTTCAATAATACTATCAGTATCATAAAAAGACATTCCAAGTTTCTTTGCGAGTAATTTTCCCACGGTTGTTTTCCCAGATGCCATAAATCCTACAATAAATATTAGGTTTTTTCCTCTCTTTTTATCGTTCATCGATTCTAAAACCTATACTTTTAGAAACTCTCTTGTAAATGATAAAACCTCATCATAAAGTGGAAATAGCTCATCTTTTATATCCTCAAACCATACTTCCAGACTGTAAAGACCCTGGGCAATTAGCATCGGAAAGCCATTAATAGTCTTTGCTCCATATCTTTTAGCCATCTTTAAAAGTGAAGTTTCCCATGGAGTATAAATTATATCGTACACAATTTGCCACTCATTAAATACGATATCTTTTGGCAGAGGATTTTGATTTATACGAGGACTCATTCCAACGGGTGTTGTGTTTATTATAAGATTTATATCATCTAATAAACTATTGGT
>JAGGZU010000104.1 GCA_021161865.1 Thermoplasmata archaeon | reverse complement strand
TGGGACGACGAACTGCGGTGTGCCATTAGGAAGGCAAAATCAGAAGGGTTCATTGTCATGTTGCGTTTAGTATTGTTCTTGGAGGCTGAGTGGCCAGGCGCTGATGCTCTAACAGGCCAATTAGAACCACGCAATTGGGAAGAGTGGTTCAGTAACTTCGAGAGCGTAGTCCTCCGCTACGCTGAGCTAGCTGAGGAAGAGGGTGTGGACATTTACCAGTTCGCTGAATCATTGCATACGACATACCGTTTTGAATCCAGATATCGGAACCTAATCAAGAAGATTCGAGACTGCTACCATGGCAAGCTCATTGTCACGACCGGCTCTTGGTTCGACGGAGCGCTCAGTACAGTTAACTTCTGGGACGCGCTTGACTACATAGGAATCACCGGATCTTTGAAGACCCAAAGCGAACTGCCTTATGATAAGGCGATAAAAGCTAATACAGACGCCGTATTTGGAGCGTATGAAACGATCTTCCTTCGCGAGCTTCTTCCTACTGTGAGGAAGTGGGATCGGAAGATCCTGTGGTCTGAGGTTTACTACAGATCGGTAGTAGGAAGCACTTACTCTCCAAATGGGATCCCTAACTGGGGCCAGCCTGGAGCCGACTACCACTACAATGCAGAGCCTAGCTATGCTGAACAAGCAAAGGGATACGATGCCACTTTGCGTCTCATTCACCGCTACCGGGGCTGCTTTGGAGGGATGTTCGCCCTCCAATGGTGCATGCAGGATCCCATCTGGCTTGAAAACAACACATATGGCGGCCACAACATCTACTCGACACCGTCCGAGAGGCTTTTTTACATTTGGTGGAATCCCCCGGACGACATTGATGGACAATCAACAGTAGTTCCAGATCGTAATTGTCTAGAATTTGATGATTTCTCTTGGAGCGGATTTCGCGGCTTCTGGGGACTTGATGCGTTCGGCAGTGCCCGCGGACACTGGGAGAGTTGCGAACCCCAGCCAGACGACCCAGGTGGACATAGATTTCTCCGATTTGAGTTTGAGAACCCAAATGGTGATTTCCTCCGGCTCCGTTTCACTTTTAACCCTAACCCAAGCGTTAGAGATCTCTCAGGCTACGCGGGAATTGCTTTCGTAGCGGAAGCGGAGGAGCCTGTTGAACTTAGGATCGAACTGTCGTTCGGCGAATGGATCCCCTCCTTTTCCTCAACCATAACTGTGCAAGGAGGACCACGGATCTACACAGTCCCCTTTTTCTCTTTCTCGGTCCCTGAAAAGGAGCGGCTTGAGTTTAACTTGGAGCCAGGTGAACTAATACTTGACCAGTGTTGCGGAATTTCCTTCTGGCCAATTAGCTCCCGTAGGGCAATCATACTCCACGATTTAGGTGCATACAAATAGCAGCGTAATCGATCACTCACTATGCAGTTGTATTATCCCTTTTCTTGCCACCCCTCAGTGACGTCCTGGGATGCGGCCATTCCTTTCCTTCTGACCCAACTTTGACAACCTGTTCTTGAAGAATTCGGTCAGGAACAGCAATTAGGGTGCATCAAGGAGACGTGTGGCACCATGCACTCCCGGGAGGTGAACAGGAAGCTAGAGTTCATGTCAGCTTCTCCACCAACTTGGGCGGCGTCATCTTAGGGACCCGGAACGCCGGCATCGCCTCAGTGGGGATCTCGTCCCAGAACCTGCACCTAAGTCCCGCCTTGTCCTCTATCTCCACTGCCCGCACTTTGCCGAGGGCTTCCAGGAACCCGGCGAAGCTCTCCTCCCACCCCACCTCCTTGAGCTTGAGCCGCAAGGACTGCCGAAGGAAGAGGGCGGAAGGTAAAAGACACAACCAGGCGGTGAGATCCATAGCTCGGCATTTGGTGCGGGTGATGTGGTCCATGATCAATCAAGGAAGGGACTACGAGCTTCGGGAGGTTTCGTGCCCCACTTGAAAATCCTAGCGGGATGTTCGGGTCTTGTCTTCTGACATCTCGTCGCCTCCCGCCGGCCCTGAGTTTGGAGCAGTAGGCTCGACACCAAAAATAAAGGCTGACCCCCATTTGCAAGTCGCCGGGCGCGGGTGTTACGATGGCCTTGGGAAGGGGAGATCATGAGGAGAGCTATTATGATTTTGCCGCTTGTACTGGAGATTGGACTGACAGCCCTGGCCGGGGCAGTCTACACCAACGACACCGGGGAGACAGCCTACGGATTCAGGATCGCCTTCTCCGCCCCGGTAGCAATCACAAGCCACGCTCCCGTCTTCCCCGTTCAGGAACCCGAAGGCGAGGCGACGGCGTTCGTGTTCACCGACGGGGAGGTGCCGCCCGGGGGTACGTTTTGGCTTTCCTGGCGGCCCGCAAACGTGGCGGCGGTCAATATTGAATGGATTCTCTTGCCTGTAGCTTATCAAGAGAACCAACAGGTAACTGAAAATCGTATTACTTTGAAGTCTCCTGATGGACAAGCCATACAAGCTACACTACGCAAAGTGGCAGTACTCCAGCAAGTGCCGTTTACTGTGACTTACTCCATTCTAGGAATAAGCCAGGGAATAAACACATTTACATGGGAAGTCCGTCAGCCTGAACCTGGTCCCCATTATGAATCATTCCCTGTCCTAATAAGGACTTCAGACTTAGGGCGCACTATGAAGGCTACCTTCTGGTCTAATCGCCCTATTTATACTGTGCAATTAAAAGCCTCTGACAGTAAGGGAAAGAACTATGTCTGGACGGATGCCGTTCAGAACACAATTTGGGTCCGCGAGCCCGTAATTCTCGCCTCAGACTCCTATTCCTCAGGAGGAACATGGGAACAAGTGTTTGCTGATGCCACATCCTTGCTTTACGTGACTACAAACCTTGTCGAGATTAGAAACGTGGATGACATAACTTATTTTGTCCCTAAATGGCCTGGCAATTACCGATTCAAGCGTACTTCTTCCACGGGAAAAGTGACGGAGGTCGAGGTATTGGTAAGAATCAAGACGGAGCGCGTCTTGAAACTCCGTGGGGCATTTATGGGAGACTACTACGGCCCTCGTTGGTGGGGAACTAGCTTCCGACATATCGACAGTGACGTTATCGAGCGAGCTGTCGATTACGTAAAAAAACTCAACGCTAATACATTCTGCCTTGTAAATTTCGCCGGGTACCTACAATTCAAACCTTTCCCCCTCCTCCGAGTTGATGAAGGAGGGCCTGCGATCAACATGACGAGACTGGCAACCGTTGCGAATTTGTGCAACCAGAGGGGACTTGAGATTTACCTCCACCTCGCGGTGTTCAATCTGTGGCCTTACCTTACCATAGATGAGTACCGTAGCTATTGGTCACCGGATAATGATGAAACATGGTACGTGAGGAATTTACAGGAGATCGAACGCTTCGCGATGTACAACATCGAAGCCACCCAAAACATGGGCATCGATTTTTTAACTCCGCAAGCCCGAGCTGGAAATATGTATTTCGACGGCAAGTTTCAACGTTACCGTTTGTCTGACAAGATCCAAGCCATGCTCTCTCGCCTCAAGAGCCGTTTTCATGGGTATCTGGGCTGGGCAGACCCTTACCCCGAATACAACAACACTTTCCTGAAGACGTGTGCCTTTATACATTTGTTCCTAAACGTACCTGAGCGATTCGACAGAGACTACTTTGCAGACCCGTCTTGTCCAACCCCTGATGAAGTGCGTAGAAGAGCGCTTGAGTATCTTCGTCGTTATGAAGGACACATCACAGATGGGCTGGATGTATACGTTAATGTTAGTGCCATTAGTGTAGACGCTCAAGTACTACTACAAGGAGAGCCACCACGGGATGCGCCAGTGGATTTTCAAGAACAGGTAGCATTTTTGGAAGGTTTCTTCCAAGCGGTTTATGAAACCGACTGGATCGACGGAGTTGCTGCCTGGTGCGTAGATTGGTACGAGTGGTCCCCAAATATTGCGATGATAACGGGAGATCCAACGTTCGCCAGCTTCAGAGGTAAACCTGCTGAGGAGGTTGTAAGGTTATGGTTCGATATGTTGGATGGAAGTCCCTAAAGGTGATTGCTCCTGTCTTCTTGCTGATGGTGCTACACGCCAATTCAACCTGCGCTACCAACTTCATGATCAATCCCCAACATACAGGGCGAATCCCTTACAAAGGTCCTAGGGCGACGGCGGAGAGGTTCCGACTAGAACTTGGGGAGAGGGTTGTAATGGTTCCTATTTATGCGGATGGCAAGCTCTATGTGGGAACGATGTCGGGTAATTTATACTGTCTGTCCGAAAAACTATCAGTAATCTGGAAGACGAACCTGGGAGGGAAAATCCTCGCGTCTCCGTTCTGCGACAGTTTTGGTCATGTTTTCGTGGGTACGACCGCAGGTCACTTCTACTGCCTTGATTCGGATGGTTCTGTTGTATGGAAACTTCCAATTGGTGAAGCCGTTGTTTCTTCTCCCGTAGGAAACGACTCTTTCGTCTACTTCGGCACATGGGATGGAAGACTTATTTGTGTCGCACTGAGTGGCAGGGTGATGTGGGAATACTACACAGGTTACATTATCAGCGGATCTCCCGCCATTGACCATGAAGGGAATGTTGTGGTCCCATCCATGGATGGGAATGTCTATTCTTTGACTCCTGAGGGGGAACTTAGATGGATATTTGAGACCGCCGATTCCGTAGCTGGTTCTCCCTCTATTGACTCCGACAACAACATATATTTTGGTAGCTACGACGGATTCCTCTATGCATTAAGCTCTGATGGTCAACTCAGATGGAAGTTCAAAACTCGGAATCAAATTTATAGCACACCAGCGATCGGGTCGGACGGAACTCTGTACTTCACCTCTGTAGACCGGACTTTTTATGCGGTTTCGGATGAAGGGACCTTGAAGTGGTCAAGACCTAATGGTGTATGTCTTGGTTCTGTTCTCATTGATGCGGAAGGCAACCTATACGTACATCGCAGCGGTAGAGCAATGACGAAGTATTCTCCCGAGGGAGAGACGATCCTAGAATTCTATGCTAATCAAGGAGACAGCTTTTACGTTACTCAAGCTGCCATAGGTGAGAATGGAGTCCTTTATCACGTTAGCGTAAACGGCGTGGTTATTGGAATAGGAGATCTTGCATGCTATCTCGAAAGCACAATAGATCTTGGGAAAAGCCTGCATGGTATCAAAGAGTGGCGAGATGGATTGCTGGCCCTGGATTGGTGGGATGGGACTCTCTACTTCATAGACTTAACCACTTATTCTGTTAGCACGGTTGCATCTCTACCTCACATTCTCTGTGATTTCGCCGTAGAGGATAATTTGCTTTATGCCGGATGGGACCCATCTGCTGAAGGAGTCCGTGTATACGATCTTGCCAGTCGTGCGTACGCTTATACACTCCACATACAAGGCGACATGGGCTTCATCAACAATGAGCTGTGGGGCATTGAGAAAGGCGACCACCTTTTGTATCTCATTGGTACAGGGAAAAGCGGCCAACGCTTCGTGATTTACAACTTAGAGGAGTCGAGGGTTGTTTTGGCTGAAGATATCTCGAAAGATTGTGGAGTGCATGAGCTTATAGGGCTTGAGATTCATAACGGTAATCTGTATACGTTCGACTGGCCAGCAGGGGTAATCTTCCGTCTTTCCATCTCAGACTCAAGTATCACCCTATCCAGGTTTAAGGACATGAGTCCCTTTGTGCCAACTGATGTACGCGCTCCAGGGGGATTTCGAGGCTTTCACTTTGGCAAACATTTCCTGTACCTTACTTCGGTCTCCGGTGGAGCGTTTTCTCGGCTTCATCTCATCAGGTATCCAGAAGATTTCTGGGAGTGGTAAGACCACATTGTCATAGGGGACAGATGGTGAGCAAGGAAGTATGAGGTGGCAAGTCTGACCTCACCGCTCTTGAGACTAGGGCAATGAGCTAGGCCCATCTTCTACAGTTGCGAATTTAAAGTTGCCTTCCAAAGGGCATCACAGGGCCTAGGAAGAGGTCTTGGCACCACACCCCTCTTTCACCTC
>JAGGZU010000012.1 GCA_021161865.1 Thermoplasmata archaeon | reverse complement strand
CCGTTAAGATTTTTCACCAGAAGTTCTTTATTTATACACACATCCAGATAATACACACCTGCCGCGAATTCTGTTTCACCAATATGACCGGCACCCATGTCCTCCTGACCCTCGTTTAGATCATCAACAGCGGTAAAATAGTCATCTTCGACCGCGACTTCATGGACGGTTATCGCGTGAGCAACCTGAACAGCTGCCTCAATGTTATAAGCCGGACTGTCCGCAAGCATTCTTCCAAACATGGAGATATCTACGGAACTTTGTTTTTTTGTCAAGAGTTTGAGGTCATCTTCGTCCGGTCCATCGCTGCCTTGTGCCAATTTGCCGATCAGAGCATTTATGGCATTCTCTTCTTCAGGACTGAAAATGGGCAAGTTGCTCTATCTCCAGTTCTTCCAAGGAATTTGAATCTGTCTGTTTCTTGCATTTTCCGAACTGTCCAGCGATTTGTTTTGCCCAGTCCTTTGCCTTTTTATCCGGAACCTTTTTCTCCAAAAAAGCCTCATATATCTTCAATCCCATACGCTTTGTTCTGGTGCCTATATGATCTCCCAGCGCTTCTTCAAAGACATCTGACATACGCCAGGCGCGTTTAAGGCTCTGCGATGAAATGCGAAGGCGCGTTTTGCCTCCCATCACTGCGGTCTTGGGACGTCCCAGGTCATCCCGGTTAAGATTTGACGGAGGATACGAAGTAAGCAGGTGCAATTGTATAAATCTACTCATGTTTTTTCTCCTTTCTAAGAAAATTATTTTTCTGATGGAGCGTTTGTGTAATAATCAAATGCCCAATTCTTTCTCGTAAGATCATTCCACCAGTAAACGCTACCGGCAAGACTTACAAGATTCAACGAACTGTTTAGCAATGCCACGATGCGAATCATAGCGGGATATAATTTGTCTTTGTCCTGGATTTTAAGCAGACGCCGGAAACGTAAATCGCTTACTCTGGCAGAACCGCCCGCCACATGAAGAGCCATCTGATTTGCAGTGGTGTATTGGTTGTTGTTTTCCTTTATACGTGCCGCAAGACCCACGACTATCGCCAGCCCGTCACTGTTTACCACATATCCGAGACGAAGCAATTCCTGCCTCAAACGGTGATAAGAAGGAACAAACACCACTTCAGTAAGACTGCGGCAGCGGCGCAGGGCGGCGCGATCCCCCCGATTATTTTCCAACCCGCGCCACCAACCAAGCAAAGCCTTGCTCTCCGGCGAATCCTGCAAAAATCTGATATACTTTTTGTCATCCATAAAAACATCTCCTTTCGTTGTAAAAGAGTTTCAAAAAACAGGTTTTGCTACGATTTTTTCGGCAGATCGAGCAATTCTTCTCTAATCTTTTTACTATTATTTTTTCTTACAAGTTCACGCCGCGCAATAACAACCCGCTTCGGATCGGCATCTTCCACCGGGCCACTCCATGCAAGTTCATCAAATAAAGACAGAGAAGTTCGGCAGATAAGTTTATGCCAGTCCTGGCGAATTAAATCGCATTCATTTCCTTTTTCGAGGGATATTTTCAAATTGTGTAATGCTTCATAAAAACCCTCTTCTGTATTCTGCCAGAAACTGGTGTCAATAAAACTCATGTTCCCTTTTTTATCTTTAGTCCTCTTAAACCACGCTGCCTTTACACAACTCCTGAGGTTCTTGACAACTTCCGAAGCGACCATGACCATGCCGGCAATATCACTCTCGTATTCTTCACGTATTTCCTTTCCGAGGGGCAGGAGTGGCATTGTTGATTCGTACCAGCAACGAGCTTTCATGTTATCCATATCGTATCCAAATGCCCAGAGGCGTGAGACCATGTCATCCCTTTGGCGAGCTCGAAATTTGTGAACCACAAAAGCAGGTTCCCGATTTCTCTCTTTATTTTCCTGTACAAAACCAAGCCAGTGACGGTAGGTCACACCACCCGGTTGTGCGTGAACAGGAAAGATATCGTTATCCTTCCGACTATGAGGAGAGAGTGGATGTAAAAACGGGCCAGTATATTGTATTCCATAGTTTTTTGTCTTATACGCATTAATTATTGCCTCTGAGGAGCTACCGCATATGTCACACATTCCTGATTTAGCATCACCGATGTTCAAGCGAATACGCCGAGGCATTCCCCAAAACATCTGTGCCGGATTGGTATCCTCCGGAGTAGTGGCATGTCCAGAACCTTTTTCACTGGTTCGCGTTTTTGCCATCCATGGGAAGATGTCATCCTCGTCTTTTCTTTTGGAATTGCAACAGATTCGAAGAAACTCACCTTTTTCGATAACGTTCAGCCAAACAGTTTGCCATAGGCTGTTTGTTCTCTCACCAACAACAAGAGTCGTCAAGGGGCCGCCACCGCGAAGGGAAACCCGATTGCCCACACCCCCCGCGGGCGCGTTTGTTTGGAGAGCAAAAAGCGCTGTCGCTGCACATGCTGGACACATACAATTGATGTTGCCACGTTTTATAAAATGATCAGCGTTGTTTTTCAGGGTATTTTCGCCGGGAGAGTCTATCAGGAGGCCGGAGATGTTTTGCGGGGTAGTTTCTATTTCATCAAAGTCCTGCATGAAACGCACCCCGTTTCCCCCAAGATTAAAGGCGTGTTTCACTGTCTCGAAGGATTTTTTTAAATCATGTGGAGAAGGGGGACTATTGTAAAGGTTTTCCCATTCATCCTCGTCCTCCGGCGGCGCTGCCGTCTGAACCAGTCCTATGAGAAACTGAATAAGGGCACCGTTAAAATCG
>JAGGZU010000068.1 GCA_021161865.1 Thermoplasmata archaeon | reverse complement strand
TTTTTTAATCCAAACTTTATCAACTTCTATTGAATTATAATTTAATTTTAGTTATACTATTACTAAACTACGGTTTAATTTTAGTAAAATATTTATGGTTTGGGAATATACCTACAATACATGTATGTTGAAAGAGACATACAAAGCAAATTTGATAAAATCTCCAAAAACTATAACTTAGTTGCAGTAGTTGGTGCAAGACAATCTGGTAAAACTACTTTCCTTAAAAAACAGATAGAAAATAAAAACTCTTCCTACGTTTTGCTGGATGATCCCGATGCCAGATCGCTATTTGATGAGGATATAAAAAAATTTGAAAAACAATATATCTCTGAGTATAATGTCTCTGTTTTGGATGAGGTACAATATTGTAAAGATGCGGGTAGAAAACTAAAATATCTTGTTGACTCAGGTTATAAACTATGGATTACATCTTCCTCAGAAACCATTCTTTCTAAAGAAGTTTTATCTTTCCTTGTAGGCAGAGTATCAATCATTAGATTATTTCCATTTTCCCTCAAAGAATTTTTAACTGCCTGGTCTCAAAAAGAACTAACACCAAAAATTTTACAGCGTATGGTCTGGGAACACACAACATATGGTGGTTACCCAAGAGTTGTTCTAACAGAGGAGATTGATATGAAAAAAACGATTCTAAGTGATCTTTATGATACTATGCTTCTGAAAGATGTTGCACGTACTTTTTCTATAGACAACATAAGGTCACTTGAAAATTTCTCCAGATATCTAGCCTTTTCCATTGGAGAAATCATGTCATACGATAAAATCAGCAGCGATCTCGACATCTCATTTCAAACTGTTAAAAAGTATCTTGATGCAATGGAAAAAAGTTACTTAATATACAGGGTTTCACCTTTTTTTACAAACAAAAAAAAGGAAATCATCAAGCAACCAAAACTATATTTTGTGGACACAGGCTTAAGGAATATTATAACTAAAAGATTTGAGATTAACATTGATGGAAAATTGTTTGAAAACTATGTTCTAACTGAACTACTAAAAATGGGTTTTACTCCAAAATATTGGCGGACTAAAACTAAAACAGAAGTTGATTTTATAATTGAAATAGAAAACAATGTTATACCTGTTGAAGTGAAAATCCAAGCAGAAATTGGAAAAATTGAACGAAGCATGCGAGCATTTATTGAGACTTATAAACCTAAAAAAGCTATTGTTGTTTCATTTAAAGGTGAAAAAGGTAAAGTGAGAATTAACGGTTGTAACGTCATTTATACAGATATCCTCAACCTTGGGAAACAAATTTAAACTATATCAAAAATGGAAAGAGTGGTTTTAGAAAAGAAAAAATACTTTGACGGTATTTCCCAAGTCATTCAATTAAATCAAGAGTAGAAGGAGATTATCATGAAAGGCAGAACAATCTCTCCAGGAAAGGCTGAGGGTGTTGCTATCGTTTCTAAAGAACCTATTGGTTTTTATGGTGGTATAGACATAAACACTGGTGTGGTGATTGAAAAGGGTCATCCATTGGAGGGGAAATCTGTTAAGGATAAGATACTGGTTTTCCCATGTGGTAAAGGTTCTACTGTTGGTTCTTATGTGATTTATGGTCTTAAGAAGAACGGTGTTGCTCCTGCTGGGATAATAAATGAGGAGACTGAAACCATTGTCGCCACGGGTGTTATTCTGGCGGGTATTCCTTGTGTTGATCACATTGATATAAACAGGATACATGATGGTGCACATGTAATAGTGGATGCAACAAAAGGAACTGTTGAGATAAAATAACTATGGCAGAGCCCTTGTTGTCCAAGTTGTTCCTCTGCCGTTTAAATCAAGGTTATAATCCTTTTCTCCATCGGTCCAAGAAATCTCGCCTTTAACCTTGCATGTGCCAACCTTTAACCCAACGTATGTTGGAAACTTCCAAACCTGCTGGTATGTGTTGTCTGTTGAGATGTCAAGACTGAGTTTAAGATCTATCCTTTGCATCAGTATGTTGTGTGTTCTTTTTGCAGAAACTGTGAATCTTGTCGGGAATTTCGTGAACAGAAACACCTTTTCCCTTTGCTCCGGTTGAAGATCAAATATGTTGAACTCTGTAAAGGTTTCTCCATCCGGCGTGATGAGAAGGGTACCGAAGGGCTGGATTTTAGAAACCTTTGACGTTATAGATTGTGGTGTCGGGTAAAACTTGCTGATAAACATCTGCCATCCGTTATCTAATGTGATGTGAAACCAGTCCCAGCCGTCGATAAAACTTCGCCTTACATACACTGGTGACCAAGCGTGCTCATGGGTTCCTGTTCCTTTCACAATGTATGTTCTACCATCTAACGTTACCGTTCCTGTTACGGTGCATCCAATAAACAAGTAGTTTGCGAGTTTACTCTTTGAGTTGTTAAGTAACCTTGTGTCGTAGGTCCAGATTGGAAATGAGTGGGCAAAGTAATCCAAATCTATTTTTATTTCATGTTTCTCATCAATATCTTTATCCTCAACGTGCACGTGCCACTTTGGATACCTTCCCTGCACCCATGAGTGGTCAAAAGTGACATCTACACCAGGGGTTGCGGCATCCAGTGTTCCACGTTTTTTGTTAACTAAACCACCATATGCGTTACCATCTGTGTCATAGAGTGTTACAAGCAGTGCATCTGGTTTTAGTTCGCCAAACAAGTCGCCGTAGGCCATGTGGTTGAAGCTTACCGCTATGCTCCAGTCTTTTAGTTCGCTGTTTTCATCGTTGAACGCTGCAGTGAAGTACCACCATTCTCTTCCAACAAGTACGGATTTGTAGTGACAGCCCTCATCTTCTGCGGTTATTGTACGCCTAGATGCTGGTATCAATGATGGCGGGGGGGTTGGTATACGTTCCTCGGTTATATTCTGCTGAGGTGTTGTTATTCCTCCTCCCTCCTTGCTTGGTGGAGTTAAATAACCTGCTTTGTAGAAGAAGACAGCAGCTATTACGATGACTGCGATGATGATGAACACGTCTACCTTACTTATTTTCATACTCCACCATTTTATTTTATAGGTTTATATAAAAGTTTAGTACTTTTATTTATTAAATCTTTCTTTACACTTCTTATCCAACAACCTTTAATATCTCCATAAGATTAACGGCTGGGGATTTGATCCATGATAACGGCCCAAGAGATACAGAGGAGTCTTCCTGAAATTGAGTGGATAAAAGATGAAAACCTAAAAAAGAAGGTGATAGAAACATGGCAAAAGGCTGCAGAACGAGGGGGATGGAGAAACCTCGATAAAGTGCCTTTTACACTACTCTTTGAAAACTCTGGGTTGTTAACTGAACACACAAGAAGAGTAACAAGGTTGGCTGAGAGTGTGCTGAACGTCAGAGAAGAGAAACTCAACAGAGATTATCTTATCGCAGGTGCTCTCCTACACGATGTAGGTAAATTGATGGAATATGAGCTCAAGGATGATGGAACAGTGGTTAAAAGCGAGTTTGGTAAACAAAAACGTCATCCTGTATCTGGCTCAGAACTTGCAAAGGAAGTTGGTTTACCTGACGAAGTGGTTCACATTATCTACGCCCATTCCAAGGAAGGAGATAGCCTTGAAAGGTCTCCTGAAGCGATTATTGTTCATCACTGTGATTTCATAGACTTTGAAATCAAAAAATCGTTGGTGTGACTATGAAAACCAAAAACGCTGCTGGCAGAATGGTTGAAACAACTATCTGCGGCATAAAATTCAAACCGTTTAGTGGCGCTAGGAAATACAAGTATACTTCTAAGGTTACCAGCCTTGCTAACGCGTTGAAAAAATGTGGCCTCAAAGATGGTATGACATTGAGTTTTCATCATCAACTTCGAAATGGCGATTTCGTTGTCAACAAGACTTTAGAAGCTGTAAAAGAACTGGGAGTGAAACACATCAAGTTAGCACAGACCGCGCTATTTAATGTACATACACCAGTTATTGATTTCATAGAAGAAGGAGTGGTTGATAGAATCGAAGGCAGCATTAACGGCCCGGTTGGCGATTACGTCTCCAAAAACCCTTTGAATTCTCCTGTGGTTTTGCGTTCCCACGGTGGCCGATGGGCTGCAGTTAAAACCGGGGAGCTTCACCCAGATATCGCTGTTATTGCTGCTTCTGCTGCAGATGAACGAGGAAACGCTACCGGCATCATCGGTGAAAACGCGTTTGGCCCAATTTCTTATTCACAGGTTGATGCATTATACGCTGATCATGTGATCGTTGTAACCGACAACGTTGTTGATTACCCTTGTCCTTATCAGGAGATTCAAGAAAGGTATGTTGACTATGTTGCACATGTAGACTGTATAGGCGACCCCAGGAAAATCATGTTCGGTACGACCAAGATTACTGATGATCCTATGAAGCTGAAAATTGCCCATGATTGCGTTGATCTCATGGATGCTGCTGGTTTCATTAAAAACGGTATGGTTTTTCAATCAGGCGCTGGTGGTATCTCTCTTGCAACAATGAAATATCTGGGTGAACGGCTTATGGAAAAAAATGTTATAGCAAACTGTGCAACCGGTGGTCTTACAAAGTTAATCATAGACATATACAAGGCAGGGCACGTTAAACACCTTTACTACTCTCAGGTTTTTGATGATTACTCAGTAAAGTTTGTACAAGAAGAACTTGGTTTACCTGCTGATATCGGTCACTATGCTGACCCGACCTCCAAGGGGAGGACAATCGACGGATTGGATACCGTGGTTCTTGGAGCCACAGAAGTAGACACAGATTTTAACGTTAACGTAAACACCCACAGTGATGGCAGATTATTGCACGGAATCGGCGGGCATCAAGACACAGCTGCTGCTGCTAAACTAACAATCATCACCTGCCCTGTTTACCGTAAAACCAACCCCATTGTCAGAGAAAAAGTAACGACTTTGACCACGCCTGGTGATGTTGTTGACGCTATTGTGACAAACGAAGGTATCGCAATCAATCCACGGCGAAAGGACTTGATTGAAAAAGTTAAAGATAAGCTTGACAACCTTGTGAGTATTGAGGACTTAAAAAACAGAGCCTATGAAGCAACCGGTGGACCGGCTGAAATCAACCTGGGCGATGAGATCATTGGTGTAACTAAATGGTTTGATGGCTCCCTCCTTGATGTCATCTACCGTGTGAGAGATTGAAATGGAATGGAGTACCAAAATCACTAAAGTTGAACCAAACAACCTGTTAATATCAGGGTATCCTCTGCAGGAGATCGTTGAAAAGAAAAGCTTCCTTGAAACAGCCTATCTTTTATTGAGAGGAGAGTTTCCTGACAACGAGACATTGCAAGAGATGAAAGAAGCAGCTGTTGAAGCCACAAAAACACCGGTACCAAACATTAAAAAATCCCCGAATGAAGATATTTCAAAAACCTTGGTGAAATACCTTGTTCTCGATGATGCATTGGCTGAATACCCCCAAGATGGAACACAAGGCATGGTGAAGAAGAGTATGTTCTGCCTTGGAAGAGTTGCTCGTTATCTCGCTGCAATCTTTGGAAACGAAGAGGTGCTGGAAGATATTGATAGCAGTGAACCTTTTAGCCATATTATATACCGCGCGATTACTGGGAGTAAAAAGGTGGATAGTAAACATGCCCGTATGATCGAAGCGATGATCACTGCATCCGTAGATCACGGAGTAACTCCTCCATCTGCTCAAGCAACCATTATAGCAGCATCCACACGGGCAGCATACGAAATAGCGGTTGCTCAAGGAGTAGGTGTTATAACGGATGTGCATGGTGGCGCTGGTGCAAAAGCTGCTCGGTTTTTCCAAGAATGCGTTGAGAAATCTGAAAAAGAAAACATTGATCTTATTCAAGCTGCACGTGAAATTATGAAAAAACAGCTTGATTCGGGGAAACGTATTGAGGGAATGGGGCATAGAATCCACACTAAGGATCCCAGGCGCGATGTTCTATGGACTCTTGCGGATAAAACAGGTGTCGCAGGTAAACATGTTGAACTTTCAAAGAAGATAAGCATGTTATTTGAAGAAATCAAGGGAAAAAAACTTCCTATAAACGTTGATGGTGTAATAGGTGCAATAGTCGCCGATATGGGTCTCGATCCTCTGTTTGCAAAGGTTTTCTTCATCTACGGAAGAACAGCTGGTCTCTCTGCTCACTATTTTGAAGAAATTACAACTCAACCAAAGATGCGAAGAATAAACTTTGCTGAAGCGGTTTACAAGGGTAAAAAACCAAGGAGGGTCCCTTAGCAAAAAATTTGTTTCTTATGTCCTGGTTTGGTTAAACGCGGAGACGTTCTGCTAATGCTTTGAATGCAAGGGGTGCATCGCTTTCTTTCACAACAATAAACGTGTCTTCTCTGCATCCCATGACATGTGAAACATTTATTCCCTCCGAGGCTAATGCTGATAAAATGAATGCTATTGCTCCAGGGGTTTTTTCTATCTCTCTAGAGCTTTTAATATGAATTATTGCTAGCCCATACTCGATTCTCTTGAAGGTGCTTTTCTCTGCAACGTTTTCATCTAAGAAAAACATGTAACCGCTTGGTGTTTTTGAGTAGGCTATTGGCTTGATATCCACAAATGTACTGTGATGTAATGCAGCAACCTTGTTTTTAACAGAGAAATGCGCGTTACGTAGTATCTCTATAGCTTTTTGCTGTGTCCTTCTTTTCATCCTCCGATGTTTCTCGCTTGCTCTTATAAGAGCTGCCTTAACAGCATTTTGGTTATCAAGATCAAGATCTCTGCATATCTCACGGGCTAACGCACTGTAGTTAACAATGTTTTGTTCAATTGCCTCGAGAATGTATGGTTTCCGCTCTACGTAAGTTTTCACCTGCTGAGCTATAGACAAACTATCTTGTATCATTTGAAACAATAAGGCATTATTTTGTTATAAATTCTCCTACTTGTCTTAAATAGTTTTTCACCCATTCAACCCTTTTAGGTGAGGAAAAAATGGATAGAAGGGAACATGTCTTTTTTGTAGGTTTTGTTGTGGAAGAAATAAGGAGATTTTTCAAAACAAAAGAGATACCTGAGGTGCGTTACAACCAGTTCTCATTTGCCGGCTCCTGCGAAAACGCTCCAACAACCTACTGGATAGACAAGAAAAACGAGTTTCTTATGCTACCACAGACCAGGCAACTCATGGCGGAGCAAGACCTGATCAAAAACGGTTTGAATGCAGTATACATGATGCAGACATCATATAGAGATGAACCACGTGCAGGTGACGGTAGACACTGCAACCAGTTTCTACTATGTGAAATGGAGCATCTAAACATGTCCCTAGATGCATTAATTGACTTCGAAGAAGAGATGATAAGATACCTCATAGAAAAATCTCTTATGTATTTTAAAAAACACAACATCGGGGGCAAAAAAAACATAGCGAGACTGCAGTATCTACTTGAGATAGAGTATCCGCGGGTATCCTACACAAAGGTTATTGATATGCTGAATGAAAGAGGGGTTTCAATAAACTGGGGGGATGATTTTAGAAGCACTGAGGAACAGTTTATATGCGGCATGTTTGAGGATATGCCTGTTCCAGTGGCAGTCTTTGATTACCCTGAAAAACTAAAGTATTTCAACATGTACGAAAAAAGGGATAAAAACCAGAGAACTCCGAGGGCTGTGGTTGAATGCTGTGATTTCCTATTACCATTTGCAGGCGAGACTTTTGGATCCTCGCGCAGAGAAGTGGATGGAAAAAGAATACGTTACAGGTTCTACAATGGAACAATGTATAAACAGTTGAAACAAAGGCTTAAGGAGAGAGAGGATGTACACGATGAAAAAACAGCTGAAAAAATCATCAGCAACGCCTTCGAACCGTACTTCAAATTGTTTGATAAAGATGTTTATGAGCGTGCAGGTTTCGGCATGGGTGTAGGCAGGATGCTTCAGTTTCTCCTTGGTTCCACGACAATAATAGAGGTGTAAAAAGAATCGTCATCTCCTGCCAAAAAACAGTTTTTTCCTAGCGGCACCAGTAATAAGTCTGTCTGTCCTGAAGATCCTCACAGCGACTATGATGGTGATTAGTGCAAACAAAGACACATAAACTATTCCTGCAACAACAAGAGGATACTCGCCAAACAGCAACGCACGTGGCGCCATCATGGGATGTGAAAACGGTATAGCAAAAACCAAAACCTTCAACACAAAGGGTAGTGTATCAAAATCCTTGAACATGATTATAAACATCGGTATCAAAGCAAGCATTGTTATGGGAAAAGTAAGAGTCTGCGCACTCTTATAATTCCTGGCGAAAATTCCAAGAAGCATACATAGAGACAACGCAGCGATCAATGTTACAAACAAGGATATGCCTATTAATAAGAAATCCTGTGGAGTCAACGTTAATCCGTATGCTGCAAGGTTTGTCTCGCCTGAAACTTGAAAAGACTGCATGTAAAAGCTTAAACCAATCATGTAGATTGCTGCAAGGATCAAACCAACGAGAGCGCTTGCCACTATCTTGCCTGCAACAATGCTGGTTCTTTTCACAGGAAGTGTGAGAAGAGTTTCTAAGGTTTTGTTTTCCTTTTCCAAAGCCATTGAAGATATAACCATGCCCCCTGCTGTGATGATAATCATCATCATTACAATCGGTATGAAGGTGGATTGAGATGATAAGATGCTGGTTATCCTCTCAGGCGACATGCCAACCAACTCCTTGCTTTTAAAGTAAGTGGTTTCGTTTCTCAGCGTTGGATGAAGCACGGTTGTTGCGTTAATAGATGTGCTGTTCCGTATAAGCTCCTGAGAGATGTTGCTGTTTATCGAAGAGAGTATGCTTGAAACAACACTGGAAGAGATTGAATCCATAATCCCTGCGCCTCGCATAATCCAATATATCTCTATGTTACCCGGCTTCCCATTTACTATACTCTGTGTAAAGTTTTTTGGAATGACTATAAGTGCAACCCCTTTTTCTTGGAACAGTTTTTCTAAACCTTTTTGCTTATCAGTCACGTTTGTTGAGGAGAAAACCACGTTTGCATTAACGGCAAGTATTGAAAAGGCTGCATTTGAAAAACTACCGTTGTCTTCATTAATAACACCGATAACAGGTTTCTCCTGTAACTCGCTTTCTATACCCCCAAAGGCGTTTCCAAGTGAACCAAATATCAAGGCCATGATAACGATGGGAATAATCGTTGCAGGGGTGAGCAGTTCCCTGAGTTCTTTACCTACTATGTTGGTAACCTCCCCTATTCTACCACCCTCATAAAAACCTCTTCTATATTCTCTGCACTGTGTTTTTTCATCAACTCCTCAGGCGTCCCCTCCTCAACTATTACACCCTCATTTATCAAAGCTATACGGTCACAGAGAAATTCTACCTCAAGCATGTTGTGTGAGGAAAGTAAAACCGTTGTACCTTGCTTCGTAATCTCTCTTATAATCCTTCTTATCTCCTGAGCATTTGAGACATCCAAACCACTGGTTGGTTCATCAAGTATAGCGACCTTTGGGTTTGTCATCAACGCTCTTCCGACCAGCAAACGACGTTTCATTCCCTTGCTGTAGGTATCTATACGGTCATTTATTCGGTCACCAAGAGCAGCTATAGCCACACCTTTTTCAACCATACTCTTGTTTTCCCGTGGATTGAAAAAGTTTGCAATAAACTGCAGATACCCTTTACCTGTTAAGTTTTTGTATGCACCTGCATCCTCCGGTAGATAACTTATGATTTTTCTAACCTCATCGGGTTCTCTACCCACATCATAGCCCATCACCTCAACGGCTCCGGAGGTTATTGTAAGAAGTGTTGACAGGATTCTAAGCGTTGTTGTTTTACCTGCACCATTTGGACCTATCAAGCCAAATATCTCACCTTCGTTAACTGTGAAAGATATCTTTTTAACGGCCTCAATGGAATCATATCTTTTCACAAGCTCTCTGACCTTTATCGCCTCTTTCATCTCCCTCACATAGCCTTTCTAATATGTTTTTACCGCGGTTCCAAACGCTATTATCTCTGCAGCCCCTCTCATTGTCTGTGCGGTTGCATATCTCATACCAACTATGGCATCTGCTCCAAGTTTTTCTGCATCATCAAGCATCCTCTGCATAGCTGTACGTCTTGATTCCTCCATTAGCTCCGTATAGGCTTTTGTTTCACCACCTATTACGCTTCTAAGCACTGCACTTAAATCCTTGCCGATGTGTTTTGTTTGTACGCAGCTTCCAAAAACAACACCTAAAACCTCCTTAACCTCTCTCCCAGGGATGTTGTCTGTTGTTGTAACCAACATGTTACCCCTCTCTACCCTTTTTTATCCTTATATTTTTTTCTTATTTCTGCCGCCAGCTCACCATCCTCTATTATAAGAGCACCCTCATAACCACAATCCTTACATCTCCATCTGCTCCAGGTTTGAGGTAAAACCCATTCCACGTTTGGCGAACCACACTTTGGGCAGTACTTCACATAATCACCTTCTTTTACTCATACACATAGCCACAGTTGGCACAACGGTACACTTTGCCATCAAACTTCAGCTTCGCTGAACCGCACCTTGGGCAGGTTCCAAGTGTTCGCTCCTCAAGATATTTTATTCTCTTTAATTCCCGCTCCACCAGCTGAGACAAGTTAATCCAAGGATTGTTCTTCCACCATCTCCAAATCTCCTCACTCAACGCTATCGTTACCTTTGGCATCTAGGTTCCTCCATTTATCCTTAACCCATAAAACACCACCTGCTGCAACCAAACCCAAACCCAGTATTGGTAACTCCATGAGGTAGGTGCTAAGGAGTGTTGACGAACCAACGTAAACAGTTAGCGCTGGTATGATTCCATCCACAAGGGATTTGAAACCAACCGAGTAAACAAAGTATCTTTTTTCAAAGGAATGGATTGAAAAAAACACCAGAACAGCAGCAAAAACATGGATAACAATGGTTGCTGTCCTCTCAAGTATGGGTGCAAAAACTATCCATGTGGACTGGTTTAGCTGATGTTGCATGATGGCTTGCTGCCCCGCTGGTAGTTGATTTAAAAGGGTTGGCATCAAGGCGAAAACCAGTATGTTCAAAAAAGACTGTAAACCTAATAGAATCGCTTCGATCCCACCAAAACCTAGACCAAAGGCTACAGCCTCATCAAAGTTGATCTGTTTTAACTTGGTTTTCACCCCTGCAATGTAGGTGAAACCGCTTTCAAACAAGCCTGTTCTCAACCCCACATAAAACCCAAGGGAAACAGCCAGTGCCAGGGTTCCGTAGCTCTGCAAATAGTTGGTTAACGAGGGAGTTAAAGTGATATCCATCAGCAACTTAAGCAGTATCGCAACAAACCAGACTGCTGCACCAAAAATAAAGTATTTCAAAGATGTTCTTTTTTTTCTCCACCACCACAGTATGGGTAATACCCCCACAAGAATCATGCCGATGCCTGCAAACATCAACCAGCTGTTAGCCATGTTTTTTCTCCTAAATTGGGAAAGGAACAACCTCACTTAGTATGATAAAAACCGCTCCTGTCAGCATACAGATTAAGGCCTTCATCGCAGGGCTTTGAATTCCTGCTGCATTTATCCAACGGGCTAGGTTTGGATAAAACATTGCAGTGAAACCAAAGAGTATGAGGAAGACCCCTGTTGCGAGAAAAATTAAACTAGTTAAACCCATAGTAAAAATCCTTTTTACCTCAGTTTTACTGCAGTACCATACGCTAGTATCTCTGCTGCTGACGCCATAACCGTTGAGGTCATAAACCTAACATTTATGACAGCATCTGCACCAAGCTTCTCCGCTTTTTCTATCATACGTTTTAATGCAATTTCTCTGGCTTCGCTGAGCATCTCCGTGTACTCCTTTATTTCGCCACCTACCACCTGCCGGAAACCTGCTACAATGTCTTTGCCTATGTTTTTAGCCTGTATGGTGTTTCCCCTTACAAGACCCAAAGCCTCTTTTACCTCTTTTCCTGGTACAAAGTCGGTGCTTACAACTATCATGGTTTCAAATCCTCCTTTTTAATTTCCTTTAAATCCTCTTTTTTTCGTTCTGCAGCGGTTGATATGAGGAGAACAATTGCGCCTAAGATTATTGCGACGATTGCGATGAAAATAATTGGGTTTATAGGTGTTGATAACATGATTCTAAGCATTTCATACAAGCCATATATGGCCAGCATGATTATGCCTCCGCCCAGCAGATACAGCCCCATCATTCTTCCTATACTCATGCCATCAACCTCTCATACCTCTACATACGTGTGTATACGTATAAACTGTTTTTTTGTTATTTAAAACTTTCTAATTCTTTGCTTCTTTGGCGTTAAGATTTCTAATCAAACTAAAAAGAAGGACAGCAGATGCCATAAACAACATTACAGCTATAACTAGAAAGGATACATCAAAACCATACCTGCTTGCAGAAACGCCAATAACCGCCGAAGTAGGGCTCCCAAGAAGAATAACAAGTGTACGATAAAACCCGAGTTTGCCACCACGTCCCTTCTCCTCCCATTTACTTGTGAGATATGAGGAGATCACAGGAAATGCAGCGCTTGTAGATGACAGAACAAAGCTTATCGCAAATATCGCAACAATGGATTTGGTGTAAACAAGAGAAAGAGCGGCACCGGCTGAAAAAAGAGAAAGAACAAAAAGAACTGATTTTTTATCAAATCTATCAGAAAACGCTCCTATAAATGGTTTCAAAAAAATACCTGTTGTAACCAAAATCATGAGTGCTACACTGGTCTCAAACTCAGGCAACATCTTCCCCTCAATGAGATATGCAGGAAAAAATGACATATAACCTATCCAGGTGAAGGTCAAAGCCAGATTAACCGAAAAAACCAGAAAAACATCCCTATCCCTAAAAATTCCTATCCCCTCAACAAAACGATTCTTCAAAGAGACTTTCTTTGGTAAAACCGTCGACTCCTCTGCACCTCTAAAAAACAGGTAGGTGCTCAAAAAACTTGAAGCAGATAAAACAAAAAAGAAGGTACGCCAACCATAATGCAATGCAACAACCGATGCAAAAACCGGTACAACCCCTGCAAGTGATCCAGCACTTGACTGCAACCCAAGAGCTTTACCCTTTTTTTCCTTAAACAAATCCGTGATCATTGCAATACCTGCTGTGGGAAAACCTCCGCCACCCAGTCCAAGGAGGAGCAGGGTGACAAAAAACATGAAGTAGCTGGTGGAAAAACCTATGAAGAGATACGCAAAGGAAAAAATGGTCATCGCCAACAGGATGCTTCTTTTTCTTCCCCGTACGTCTGATGCAATGCCTGAGGGGAACTGCATCAAAGCATAAACCAGCCACATGCCTGTAAGAGCTAAACCTGCCTCAGCATGCCCTATATGGAGAGAGTTTTCTATGTTGACAAGCAAAGTGGATATACTCAACCGACCTGCAAGTACAAGAAACCAGCCGAGAGAAACAAATATGAGAGCGGTCTGCTCCTTTCTAAAACCCCTCATTGTCTCAAACGGTATCGGCTAAAGCTATTTGTAGTTTATCGCAGCAAAGCTGTAAGGAAGGGTTCGATAACTATTTATAAAATCTACAATATTTTAATTATTGTGCGTGGAATAAAAAAATGGTTTGCTGCATGTTTCATGCTTTTAATATTAACAGCATCACTATCCTCCTCCACTGTTTTAGGAAAAAACCCTCGATCCAATGAATGCAAAGACATCGTAGCTATTGGAAATGCTACAGCAGGCGATTACAATCTGCTACTGAAGGTAAGAGACCCAAGCAGACCGGGACCCCAAATACTATGCATAGTCCCAGAAGGATACAAATACATTTACCCTCTCCCCTCATGGAGAAACAATCCTCAAGAGTTCAAAGTGAAGCATAAATTCATAGGTGTTGTAACATTAGGAGATGCTCCACCCAACATAGTAAAGGCAGGCATGGCATTAAGCGATGCAGGCATAGCATACGGTGATGCTGACAGCCCTTCATACTGGATAAACCCTTCATCAAACGCATGGGATGACTTCGACTGGATAAGGTATGCCTGCCAGACAGCAGATAATGAGGAAAATGCAGTTACTCTGCTAACCTCTCAGGCTGTAGATGAGCTTCATGCACCCGCAGTTTCTGAGAATCTTTTTGTTGTTGGCCCAAAAAAGGCGTATGTTATAGAAGCTGATGCTGTGCGGTACGCTATCAAAAAGGTTGACGAGATATGGGTGATGTCCAACTATCCAAATGAGCTCTGGAAGTACAGGGTTTTAAAAAGGCTTTTTGTAGCGAACTCATTTGATGCTGTTAAGGAGAGGGAGGTTAGAAAGGGGAGCGTTGTACATCTCGGTGCATTATTGGGTGTAAAGGTGGTTGATATAAAGGGGGGCGCTGTAACCGTCCGCCTGTTCCCTTTTGGAAAAACCTTGTCAGTTAAGGCAGGTGAGGGTGCCGTTGTTGACCCTTTCTGGGTTGAGGTTGTTGGATGTGACAACGGTAGAGCGAAGATACGGGTTATGTACAAGTTCAACGCATGGGAGCAGGAGATGAAAAAGAGAGTTATGGAGAGGTATGGGCAGATAACGGTTCAGGATATGATGAATTGGTCGAGGCTTCATTCTGGAGACCTCTATGGCTTAAGAGGGATGTGTGAAAGGGAAAACAAGGCTGCCGCCATCTGCAAGATACCCTATGATTATCCAGAAGTACTGAGTTGCATGTGGTTCGCCCCAGATCAATGCTCGGGTGTGTTTATACCGGTGCACATCTGCTGCAACAGCATATACAATGCCTATCTAGACGGTAGCGCTGCTGAGCTCTCCAAAAACATACTGCATGCCTATGGACATGGTGGAGCCGCGCCTTATCTCAAAAATGCGGAAAAGGTGTTTATTGGAGAAGTAGATCGTGCTGAAGAGGTGGCTCGATCGCTTCTAAACAAGGGTAAAAACATATCCTTGTTTATGACAAACATTGACTCTGAGCTGCAAAAACAAGCGTACATAACACAGCAGTTGCTGTTCCTTGCAAACCGGGATGAGAAAACCCCTGAGTTGTTAAAAACGCTTTGGAATAGCAGCTATTCATCCTCTGTCTTGAATATGGAAGCGGTTTTCTCTGAATGCAGCGATAAGACGGTGAGGAATTTGGTTGCAAACCTTGTGGTGAGTATAGCTAACGTGAGATGGAATGAACTTAATGCTTCGTCGAGGGTTGACGAAAAAATCAGTGAGTTACATAGAGAAGGTATGGAGTTAATGAGTGAAGGTAAATATAAAATGGGCTGTGATGCGATTCAAATATTTCTGGGGATAAGCGAGAAACCTCTGGGGAACACAAAAAAAGAAATATCTAAGGGTGGAGAGCAGGATTTTCCACTTTATATTGTTGTACTGGTCATTATTATTTTAGGTGTAATGGCATCGGTTTTTCTAATAAAACGGTTTAAAAGAAATTAATAACATGGTTTTTTTAGTTAAGGATAAGGGTTATAAAGTGAATTTGTATGCTAAATTTGTGATATCATGGTATTTGATTTAAGGGTTGTAAGCAACACACCATTAACCGGAGAAAAAAACCTGGAGGTTGCCACAAAAACATTTCTCTACCAGATAGGGTATCTATCCAAGGGTTCAGATCCTGAAATACCCTATAAGATATTCTACGATTTTTTTCTGAAACATCCAACAAAGTCATGGATGGTTGAAGAGATAGCACATAAGCTGCAGGTTTCAAAACCCACAGTATATCGACATCTAAATAAACTCAAGGGGATGGATATTCTTGAGGATGTTCAGGTGGAGGATGCATCGGGGCAGAGTAAAAAGGCTTATAGGTTGAGATATGGAAACCTTGAAAAGGCATGGAGCTTTGTAGAGGCTCATCTCAAGGTTGCAATAGAGAATTATGGAAAAACCGTGGAACACATCCAGAGGTTAGTGGAAGAAGAAAAACGGTGATTTGTATGAAAAAAAAACAGAAGAGTTGGCAACTCACAGAGGGATCAAAATACAAGATATACTCCCTCGGTGCAAAGGATACTTTATTGGAGACCGTCGGCATATTCAAAGGTTTCGCCTCTCTTGGTCTCGATGAAATAGGGTTGTGTATGGAGCTGGAGAAAAGAAAAAAGGGCGCTCTCCGTATCATTCCCCTGCATTCCATATTAGCCATAGATGTGCTCTCCGAGAATAAAGTCAAAGAGGAAGAGGAGGAACAAGAGGACACCCATTATTACGGTTAAATAAATCAATTTTTTCTATATGATTTATATAATATTAAATTATATTGTGATTGCAATAGCATGCCAACAGAGTCCTCTCCATCTCCAATAATAGAGATTGTAAACGTGACAAAGATCTATGAAGAGTATGAGTCACGTGTAACAGCATTGAAGAACGTTTCGCTCACCATAAATTCTGGTGAATTTGTAGCCATAGTAGGCACATCCGGTTGTGGAAAATCCACCCTGCTACACTGCATGGGCCTCCTTGATAGACCAACAAGCGGTAAAATATACATAGAAGGAAAGGACACCGAACAGATAACAGGAAAAGAGATTGCGGCGTTTAGGGGCAAACGTATGGGTTTTGTTTTCCAAAACTACAACCTAATCCCGAGGCTGACTGTCTTAGAGAACACGATGCTTCCGGGATTGATAGCAGGTAAAGGAGTTGGACAGTTAAAGGAAAAGGCTCTTAAACTCCTAAGAGAAGTAGGGATATCTCACCGTGCACACCACAAGGGTGTACATCTCTCAGGTGGTGAACAGCAGAGGGTTGCAATTGCAAGGGCGTTAATAAATGACCCCATAATAGTATTAGCGGATGAACCCACCGGGGCGCTGGATAGCAAAAGCAGCACAGAAATAATGGAGCTGCTTGAGAATCTAAATGAAAACAAAGGCGTTACCATCGTTTTTGTATCCCATGATGTTGAGATAGCAAGGTATGGGAAAAGGAGGGTTGAACTCAAGGATGGGAGGATTGTAACAGATCGTAAGGTGGAGAAGAAACAACAAGAGAAGGTAGAGTAGAGGTGCATTAAGTAATGGATATAAGCAGCAGGTTCGCATTCGGTGAACTAAGGGAACACAAAGCCATCTATGCTATAATAATAGTAGTCATCGCGCTAACTATGACTTCGTTCATGCTCGAAAACGCTTACATCAACTACATGATGCAGGTGGTAAATGAAACAAGTAAAAACATTGTTGCGGATGTGGCGGTCACTAATGTTGACTGCGACGTACGTGATCTGTATGGAACGGAAACCACTATAGAGGATGCAGGGAGAGTTGCTCAAAGAATAGAAAAGATGCTTCCGGGTTATAAGGCATCGGTCAGAGTAACCGCACAGGGAACCTATGGATTAGGATCGTCAGGAGAAGCAGCAGATGGCTGTACGCTTCAGGGTATCGATCCAGAGAAGGATGTACGTGCAGATATGTTAAGAGATAGTATAGTTAAGGGGCGCTTCTTCGAACCGGATGATCCTGTGATGAAAGGGCATACCCCTCTCTATATAAAAATAAACGGACCCGGTAACCTACCCGACCTCATTTATGGATCTGGACAAAAGCTGCTTGGGGAGGAGGAACCCTACCCTGTAATTGTTGGTGCAGCCGCAGCTGAAATACACCCCTCTATAATAAAGGTTGGGAATGTGATTGATGTGTATGTAAGCATGGCTGCAAGAGGAACAAGCTACGCTGGTGTCCGTGTTAAAATCATTGGGCTGTATGAGAGTGGCACGCCCACAGTTGATGCAATGATCTGGTTCATGCATGCAGATTCACTAAGGGAATTGAAGGGTTATGGCAACATAACAGGTAAGGAATGGATAATCCCTGGTGTTGGCGCCTTCCGAGGGTTTAGACCCATAGATGTTGATAGAAACATAGGGGATGTAGTGCTTGTAAGTGCACCTCAGCCAGCATATACTCTTGATCCCATTGGTTACTCTGAAAAGGTGCGGGATGCGGTACAAGAAGTGGTTCCTGATATGAAGACCTTTTCATGGCATGATCTCCTTGTTTTTGCTGCTGGGTCAATGCAGGACGTGGTTACCATACTGTTATGGGGCAGCATGGGTGTTACTCTGCTTCTGTGTGGAGCTGCCATAAAATATGTTATGGACTCGATCATAATAAGGAAAACCAGGGAAATAGGGTCCCTCAAAGCCTTTGGTGCAAGAGACAGGGTTATCTTCAAAATCTTTGTTTATCAGGGTCTGTTTATTGGGATTGCATCGGGTGTACTTGGAGTGCTAATATCACTGATGGTGATGCAAATCATCAACTGGTATGGTTTCAGTGTTCAGTTTATAGCAGGTACACAACTAGACATCAGCTTCGTTGTTAACTGGTTCACATTGCTTGTGGCATTCCTTATACCAATCGTTCTTTCGATAATAGCTGCATCTATACCTGCAAAGAAGGCTTCGATGCTGCCACCGGTTGAAGCTCTTCGTAAAGGTGAGCTGGGCATGTAATTACATCAAACGGGTTTGCTCTGCTCCCCTAAAGTAAAGGAGGGGTTTAACGGTTTCATCCTCCTGCAACACCTTTAACATCTCAGATGTAGAGGTTGATGTCTGGATTTCTCTGGTTCTACCATACCGACCTTTTGATATGACACGTGCTGTGATTATACCCAGCATGTCAAGCTCTGAAATTAAATCCGCAACCCTCCTCTGCGTCAAGCTCTCCAGTTTTACCTTTTTACATAGCGTTTTGTAGGTATCATAGACCTCACCTGTCGTTAAGGCAGTTTTTAAACCAGCATTTTTCTTTTCCCTCTCCTCCTTTATTGTTGCCAAAAGCAGAATTTTTGATTGCAATGGCAGTGTTCTAATAACCTCTGATATGTGGTCCAGCTCTATCTTATGAAGTGCCTTACGGATGTGTTTCTCCGTTATCTTACCAGCATGTTCCCTCTCCGCAAGCTCTGCAGATATGCGTAGAAGATCCAAAGCACGTCTAGCGTCTCCATGTTCCTGTGCTGCAATGGCTGCGCAGAGTGGTATAACAGAAGGGGATAAAGCATCTGGTTTAAGTGCAAGTTGAGCACGATGTTCTAAGATATCCTGTAGCTCACGGGCATCGTACGGGTAAAACACCATGTTTTCCTCTCCAAGAGATGATTTAACCCTTGGATCAAGGAACTCTGTGAATTTGAGGTCATTGGATATTCCCACCAGCGACACTTTCGAGTTTTTGAGATCACCATCTATGCGTGATAAGGTATAAAGGGCTTCATCTCCCTTGAGTTTATCTATCTCATCCAGTACAACAATAACAACACCACCTGCATCATCTATGACCTTTGTGAGTCTTGCGTACACCTCATCGGTTGGCCAACCAGTAAAGGGTATCCTATCTGCCCATGTGTCTATAAAATGGTTGGCAATATTTTGGAGGAGCCGGTAGTGGGTATCAACCACTTCACAGTTGATGTAGGTAAAATGAACCTTTTTATTCATCTCCTCCCCTTTTTTTACAAGCTGATTACCGACATACTTTACTACAGCAGTTTTTCCTGTTCCAGTTTTACCATATATAAAGACATTTGAAGGGGATTCTTCCCTAAGAGCAGGTAAAAAGACTTCAGCAAGGTTTGTTATCTCCTTCTCTCTGTGCGGAAGAACCTCAGGCATATACGTTGGTCTAAGTACGTCTCTGTTGATGAACAGAGAGTTTTTTTCCATTAAAGAACCAAATACATCTGGCGTCATGTCATTCCTCCCCAGCGCCTAAAGGCTATGGGTTTTCAGTTCTTAATGTTATTGTTTTTAACAAAAAAATTATGTTTTGGTTTAACTTATAATGAATTAGGGAGAACCCCTCTGTTTCCACTGGAGATGTGGTTTGTATGGCTTGTACAGTTTTACAACCTGTGATGGTAATCAAAGGCATTTGGAGAAGAAAATTAATAAATTAATTGAATAAAATACTGTGGATCGCATTGAAG
>JAGGZU010000080.1 GCA_021161865.1 Thermoplasmata archaeon | reverse complement strand
GATGAAGCCCTAGCGTTGCCGTCTGAGAAAGCGGTGCTTATTGCGTTGCGGACTCAACAGATTATCGCCGAGGAGAGTAATGTGACAAACACGGTTGATCCTCTTGGTGGCTCATATTATATTGAGTGGCTTACTGACAAGATGGAAGAAGAAGTCTATAAGTATTTTGACCGGATTGAGCAGCTTGGTGGTGTCATACCTGCTATTGAGAAAGGTTTTTTCCAACGTGAAATTGCTGAATCCGCTTACCGATATCAAAGAGAGGTTGATGAGATGAAAAGAGTTGTGGTTGGTGTAAACAAGTATCAGCTTGACGAACCAATCTCTATCCCTATTTTGAAGGTTGATGAAAAAGGTGAAAGAATACAGATTGAAAGACTTAAAAAACTCAGAAGGGAGAGAGATAACGCTAAAGTGGAGAAGGCTTTGAATGCTCTTCGAAAAGCCGCTGAAGGAGATGAAAACCTTATGCCGTATATTCTTGATTGCGTTAAAGCGTACGCCACTCTTGGTGAAACCTGCGATGTTCTGAGGGAGGTTTTTGGTGAATACAAGGAACCAATCATATATTAGGAGGGTTTGTTTATGGAACGTAAGATTAGGGTTTTGGTTGCGAAACCTGGTTTAGATGGCCACGATAGGGGTGCAAAGGTTGTAGCAAGAGCACTAAGGGATGCTGGTATGGAAGTGATTTACACTGGTCTGCATCAAACGCCGGAGATGATAGTTGAAACCGCGGTTCAGGAGGATGTCGACGTCATTGGTTTAAGCCTGCTCTCTGGTGCACACTTAACCTTGTTCAGAGATGTTGTTACACTACTTAAGAAACGTGGCATGGATGATGTGTTGGTTGTCGGCGGTGGCGTTATCCCTGAAGAGGATGCATCCAAGTTGAAAAAGATGGGTGTTGCAGAGGTTTTTGGGCCAGGAACCACAACAGATGAGATCATAGAGTTTATTCGGAAGAATGTGAAAAAATGAAGGAGCTTGCTTCAAAGGTTTTGAAGGGTGACACACGTTCTGTTGCAAGACTCATAACATTGGTTGAAAACAACTCAAGAAACGCTGCCAATGCTATGAAGATTATCCACAAACATACTGGAAACGCACATGTTGTTGGTGTAACTGGTGTAATGGGAAGCGGAAAAAGCACTCTGATTTATGAGCTTGCCAGAGGGTATAGAAAGCAGGGTAAAACCGTTGGTATAGTTGGTATAGACCCAACAAGCCCTTTCACAGGTGGAGCGTTACTTGGTGACAGGATAAGGATGCAGGAGCTTGCATGTGACTCTGGTGTTTTTATCAGGAGTATGGGTACCAGGGGCGCACTTGGTGGACTCACAGGTGCTATTTTTGATGTCATAGAAATCCTTGATGCATCTGGAAAGGATGTTGTGCTGGTGGAAACCGTTGGTGTTGGCCAGGGCGAGGTTGATGTTGTGAAGATGGCTGACACCACACTAGTTGTTTTAGTCCCTGGGTTAGGAGATTCAATTCAGGCTATCAAAGCAGGGATAATGGAAATCGCTGATGTCTTTGTTGTGAACAAAGCGGATAGACCTGGTGTTGACCGTGCTGTTGCTGAACTAGAGAGTATGCTTGATTTAAAACATGTGGAGGGTGAACGCAGGACACCTGTTGTGAAAACCGTTGCAAGAAAAGGGGAAGGTGTTTCTGAGTTGATACAGAAGATAGATAATCACATGAACTACCTTAAGGAACAAAATTTACTGGAGTTGAGAAGAAGAAAACGTTATGAGGCAGAGCTTGTGGAAATCATAAGGAGAGAGTTGATGAGTTATATTTTTGATGAAAAGAGGTTAAAGGGTAAAATAGATGATTTAGTTGACAGGATTTCAATGAAAAAAATGGATCCATACACTGGTGCTGAGGAGGTTTTAGAGAGGATGCTACGTTAGCATCCACCTTGAACATATTTTTTGTTTTCCTTGAGAGCATACTCCGCTTTCTGCAACTCCCTGCCAAGGTAAGCATAATGTTCTGGGAGTAAACCGGGAACATGTTTTACTATGGTATCACACAAGGCATCTGCTTTCTTCCCCAAAAATATTTTATCCGGTTTATCCAACCCAACTTTTTTGTTTAAATCATTATAGTACTCAACAACCATCTCCTGGTTTTCCAGATTTATGGTAAAAAAACCTTTTGGGTCGAGTTTCACACGTTTCTGAGGTGTTTTCTTTGCTTTGATTACATTATTATCTAATGTATCTTTAACCTCAGGCATCGGTTTGGAGGGGTTTTACTTCTTTAAATCTGTTATCCTACTTATCTTCGAACACCGGCTTCCTTTTTTCTAAGAAAGAGGTCATGCCTTCCTTCTGATCGTGGGTTGAAAAACTTGTTGCAAAGTATGATATCTCCAACGAACAAGCTGTTTGTAAATCAACCTCCAAACCCTTGTTCACCAAAGTTTTTATGAAAGCTGTTTGAACACCTGATTTAGCAGCTATCTGCTCAGCCAGTTTCTCCACCTCCTCCATGAGTTTTTCATCCTCAACAACCTTGTTAACCAGACCAATACGATGTGCTTCCTCAGCATTTAGGTTAACTCCTGTTAACAGCAGTTCCTTTGCCTTCATCCTGCCGATAAGCCTTGGTAAACGCTGTGTTCCACCAAAACCGGGGTGTATCCCAAGGTTTATTTCTGGTTGCCCGATTTTAGCGTTTTTTGCTGCAACAGCCATGTCGCAGGCCATCATAACCTCACACCCTCCGCCAAGAGCGTAACCATTAACCGCGGCTATAACCACAAGCCTGGAGTCCTCAATCTTCCCTAGGAGACGATGCCCTGTTTCAGCAAAAGTTTTCGCCTCAAGAGGAGACATGTTCTTCATCTGTTTAATGTCAGCTCCCGCTATGAATGCTTTACCTGCACCAGTAAGCACTGCAACCTTTATCCTCTCATCCTTTCCAAGTTCATCAAACGCTTGGGAAAGTTCAAGGAGTGTTTCGGTGTTCAACGCGTTAAGCACATCCGGAAGGTTTATAGTTATCTTAGCCACTCCATCTTTTTTTTCAACAACTATGTTTTTGTAGCCCATAATATCACTCCCTGCGGTACTCATAAAAACCTTTCCTTGTTTTCCTACCAAGGTAGCCTGCCTGCACCATTTTTTTAAGCAATGGGCATGGTCGGTACTTGGAGTCGTTGAAGCCCTCGTAGAGAACGTTCATGATGTTTAAAACCACATCAAGACCTATGAGATCAGCAAGCTCAAGTGGTCCCATCGGATGATTCATCCCGAGTTTCATCACATTATCAATGGCTTCAGCTGAGCCAACACCCTCCATTAGGCAGTATATTGCTTCGTTGATCATAGGCATCAGTAAACGGTTTGACACAAAACCAGGGCCGTCATTCACCTCAACCGGTGTTTTACCCATCTTCACCGCTAACTCCTTAATGAGTTCAGCGGTTTCATCTGATGTCCTCAGTCCACGGATAACCTCAACAAGTTTCATCAACGGCACAGGGTTCATGAAATGCATACCAATAAAAAGCTCAGGTCTATCTGTTGCTGATGCAAGATCAGTTATTGGAATGGTTGAAGTGTTTGATGCAAAAACCGTTTCCTTTTCACAAATCCTGTCGAGTTCTTTGAACAACTCTTTTTTCGCCTCGACATTCTCAAAAATCGCTTCAATAACAAGATCAACATCCTTGAGATCCTCAAGCTTCGTCGTGCCTTCTACCCGGTCCAGTATCTCCTTTTTCTCCTCAGCGGTTAGTTTTCCTTTTTCAATGCTTCTGTCAAGAAACTTCTCCATCCTACTTAATCCTTTATCAACATACTCTTTTTTGATGTCCCTTAGAACAACGTTGAATCCTGCTTCCGCAGCAACCAACGCTATACCATGGCCCATTTGACCGGCACCAACAACCCCAATCCTTTCAACCTTCATGTCACCTCTCCTCCATTTATCTTTCAACAACCATGGAAACAGCGTTTCCTCCACCAAGGCATATAGTGGCTAAACCACGGGTTTTATCGTATCTTTTCATGGCATACATCAACGTAACCAGTATCCTTGAACCACTGCAACCAATTGGATGACCGATAGCTACTGCCCCACCATGAACATTGAAGATCTCCCGCGGTATATTGAGTTCCTTCATAAGCGCAACGGATGCAGAGGAAAACGCCTCATTGTGTTCAACAAGATCTATATCATCGATACTTAGATTCATTTTTTTCAAAAGTGCTCTAACTCCTGGTATTGGCGCCTCCATTACATACTCTGGTTTAACACCGCTTGTGTTGTAACCCTTTATCGTCACCATTGGTTCAACACCCTTCTCCTTAGCTTTTTCTTTACTCATAACAACCACAGCAGATGCGCCGTCCGTAATCTGAGAGGCGTTACCCGCTGTTACCACACCATTCTCTTTAAAAAACGGTTTCAGTTTAGCCAGTTTCTCGAGTGTTGTGTCCTCCCTAATGCCTTCATCCCTGTCAAACATCAAGGGGTCACCCTTTTTCTGTTTAATCTCAACCGGTAGCATCTCTTCCTTGAAAGCACCCTCCTTGGTAGCCTTCGCTGCCTTCTGATGACTCCACAACGCAAACCTGTCGCAGTCCTCCCTTGTGATATCGTACTTCTCTGCTATGACCTCGCCAGTAATTCCCATATGGAAATCATTGTAGACATCCCAGAGTCCATCATGAACCATAGCATCGATAATTTTGCCATCAAACAAACGGTAACCAAACCTCGCTTTATCCAAAACATATGGGCAGTTCGTCATACTCTCCATCCCACCGGCGACGATTATCTCTGCATCCCCTGCTTTGATTGCCTGAGCAGCAAGCACTATTGCTTTAAGACCTGAACCGCAGACTTTGTCAATATGAAGTGCACCCACACTATAGGGTATACCTGCGTTTATAGCAGCCTGCCGCGCAACGTTTTGACCGAGACCAGCAGAAACAACATTCCCCATTATGACCTCATCCACTTCCTCCGGTTTTACACCTGCTCTTTTTACAGCTTCCTTAATAACCATTCCACCAAGTTGCGGGGCAGAAAAATCTTTGAGAGCACCAGCAAACTTACCCTGAGCGGTTCTTACACCTGAGACTATCACAACCTCGTTCATACAGTCATGCCTCCCGATTCTCAACCAACGCAATAAAGTTTTGTTTTAAAACGTTTCCCGTTTATTTCAAAGGTTCAAAAACAACAAGATATTGAACGTTATACTTTTTTTGTTTTCGAAGAAATCTTTATTTTTATTTTCTTTTTATTAACTGGAACAAGTTTTTTCAAGTTAAGAACGATGTTTTTCTCTGGTTTGTATTTATCGATTGGTACCTGCGGAGGTACACCATCCACCTCATATATGTAATACCCTTTTTCTCCATCTATAGATGTTATGTACCTGTTTTCACCTATCTTTTTTATCTCCACATTTGGCAGTTGTCTCAATGCATCAAAAAGACTTGCATTTTCGTTTATTTTTACTGTAGAGCCCTCCACAAACGTGTCCATAATCTGCTCTTCCAAACCTTTGTTAGCTGATAAAAGATGGACGTTGCCTATGGTCCGTGTTTTTATAAGATTCGCTTTTTCTAATATTTTAACGTGTCTTGACACAACAGGTGTTGATATTTTTAGTCTCCTAGCCAGTTCTGAGAGATGCATCTCCTTTTTTGCAAGTAATTTTAGTATGCTTAACCTTGTTTCGCTGCTCAATGCCTTAAACAACAAGTTATTACCCATTCTGATAACAATCGTTATCTTTTTTGTTAATTTTAAATCTTTCTGTAGTATACCCTATGTGGGATAAACCATGAGAAAGATATTAAGTATAGTTCTAATCGTAAGTGTGCTACTAACAAGTATTTCAGTGTACGTTCCCTCAGATGCCTCTGCAAAACACAGTTTTTATCCATTGCAAAAGAATGACCCTGTGGTTACAAACGCTTTAAACTACCTAAGAGATCAACAAAACCCTGATGGAAGTATAGGTGGTTTCTCGGTCACAGCATGGGCAGCCATAGCTATTTCATCAGCAGATGAAAACCCTCATAAATGGGGTAATCTAGTTAACTACCTAAAAAACCATGTTAATCTTATAGACTCAACCAAAGCCACCGACTGGGAAAGACAGCTTCTTGCTATTGTAGCATGCAACGAAAACCCAAAAAGCTTTGGAGGAATAAACTATATAACAAAAGTAAAAGGTTTTTATGATGGTGTCCAAATAGGTGACCCTGCTAACCTGTATGACGATATTTTCGGTATCCTATCTCTAATCGCAGCAGGCATAGACAGGAATTCAACGATGATTCAAACCATAAAAACACATGTTGAGAAAAAACAGAGAAACAATGGTGGCTGGGGGGATGTTGACACCACCGCAGCAGCTGTTATGGCCTTGGTAGCAGCGGGTGAGAACAAAAACTCTGATGTTATAAACAATGCTCTCCTTTTCATAAAAAATATGCAGACTAATGACGGTGGCTTCCAGTCTTGGGGTCAAACCAATGCCGCCTCAACCGCTTGGGCGGTCATGGCTATAACCGCTGCTGGTCAAAACCCAACAGACACTAGATGGCAGATTAACGGTTTTTCTCCTGTTGACTTCCTTCTGAATCTACAACAAGAAAACGGTGGTTTTAAATGGTCTGTCAATCAAAACTTTAACCCTCAATGGATGACCTGCTATGTAATACCTGCGTTGCTTGGTAAACCCTTACCTATAAAAATCTACAAGACAACAGAAGAAAATTGTCAAGATGACGCCGATAACGGTGTGAATGAAAACAACGCCAACGTTACTGTAAATGTGTGGACCGGCAGTATCAGGATAGAAGGCAAAAACCATACAGTTTGGAGTGGAACAGTGAGTTTAAGCAGCTCGCTGATTACCGCGTTAAATGACAGTTCGGGTGAAATGGAGGAATACACTATTCCCTACCCAAGTGTGCTAGGAGCCCTTGACGAAGCGTCTCGTTTAGGAGGGTTTTCCTATTCGGTAATATATTACCCAAGTTGGAATGCTTTCTATGTTAAAACCATAGCAGGAGAATCAGATTGGTGGCATTACCTTGTGGATTACAATGTTTCAATGGTTGATGCAGGTAAGTATGAGCTGACATCGAAAGATAAAGAAATCTTGTGGGGGTACTTAGAGGACTGGTATGTTCATGTTCTCAGAGTGGACTTAGATAAAACTGTTGTTAACCAATCTGAAGAATTTACTGTTACAGTATACAACGAAAGCATGGCTCTTGTGAAAGGGGCTGTTGTGCATGTCGGCTCTTTTGAGTACACAAGTAATGAGGAAGGGAAAGTGACTGTTAAAATTGAGACATCTGGGGAATACATGGTTTATGCTGAAAAAAACGGGTTTGTCAGATCAAACAAAATTAAGGTTTTTGTTGGAAAAAAAGTTGAAATTGTTAAGCCATTACATAATGCGATATATCTATGGAACACTAAATTGGGAATAAAAACACATAAAACTTTTGTGTTTGGTGCAGTGGACGTAAAGGTTAGAGTCGCAGACAATGTAAAAAGAGTGGAATTTTATGTTGATGGAAAAATGGAGTACACAGACGATGAAAAACCCTTTGAGTGGAAACTAAACAAATTCGCTTTTTTAAAGGAAATGACTATAGAAGTCAAAGGTTACAAGAGTGTTAACAACACAAGCAATGTTCAGCAGATCATGGATTGCCTAAATGTTCTATCAAAACAGCATAGTTTTATTTTACTTGGTCTAATGGAAAACCATTTGAGGGATTCGAACAAATCCTTCGTCCCAGAAGGGCATGACAGCATAAAAGTAACAGTAACTAATCTTTTTCCCTTCTTTCGCTGATTTCGCAAGGACTATGATGCTCCAAATGTTTTTTGATGTGACAAGAGACACCCTTCTCTTCCCCCTTTTTTAGGATTAATTAGGATAAACTGTTTTTTAGGACAAACTATATATTTATGTAAAATATATGTTAAATCATATAAAAAGGGGGCGTTTATAATGAAAACAAGGAATCACAGCAGGTTGATATGTACAGCATTAGTTGCTCTCATGTTTTTTTCAACCATCTCACCAGCACTAGCTGACACCAACATAAAAAACAATATAAAAGGCTACGATAAAGGTGTATCATGGCAGCCTGTTGTACCACTAAAAAAGGTAACATTTGTAAACTTTGATGAAAACAGTTACCTTGACGATTACAGTTATCTTGCAGCGGTTCCAACAACCGTTTTTTATGACAAAGATGGTGGTAGATTGTTCTCCTACCCACTGTCGTTTTATCAGGATCCCTATCCTGTGAAGGAAGACAAGGAAAGAAGTTTGAATGCCCGTCAGGGACTCAATTATTTTATGGAGGACTGGATGAGTTACTGCAACGGTAGATTAGATGGATTAACGCTGATTAATGTCGATAAAAACAAGGTAACTCAATGGCCATCAAGAAACACCACAACCATAACAGGTGATAACCCGTTTAGTGTTGCTT
>JAGGZU010000064.1 GCA_021161865.1 Thermoplasmata archaeon | reverse complement strand
TCTCTCAATACCATTCTTTGGTACATGGATTATTGCTACATCCGTGGATGTTGAGGCTACCGCATCTGATGATTCTGGTGTAAGTCATGTGGAGTTTTACATTGATAACAGTTTGAAGGCTGATGACAATTCTTCACCATACAGTTGGAATTGGGATGAGAAAACCTTTGGTCAACGCACTATAAAGGTTGTTGCTTATGATAACGCTGGAAACACCGCGAGTGATGAAACAGCGGTGTGGCGTTTCTTCTAAAAAAACATCCTTTTTCTCTTATTTTTTCGAAAACTTTAAATCCCCTTCAGGTATGCAGCTTCTCCTGGTGAAAAAGAGGAGATTTGAAATTTTATCTCCCCGTGACTGATTTTTCAACCCTCCTCTTTTCACCCCTCCTCCACCCCAAACCGTTTTTCACTCTTAACTAAGTGGCCACAGGTGATACCAGGAACCCTCGGAGAAAATGTCTATATTTAGGTCAACAAAATCTATTTCACCAGACCAAGACAGATTCCACTCCTGAGGAGGCCACAAAACCCATTGCAGTAGGAAATCCTCAGCCTTCAACGTCTCAGCAGACAACTTCAATCCAAGACTCTCAGATTTCATCTCGACGTTGGTTGTCGAAGCCGGCTGCCAATCCGTGTCTATAGAAATGTAACCAGAGACGTTAAGATACCAGGAGAGAAACAGTTTATCAGATGAAAGCCTTGAGTTCACTTTAGCATACCAGTCACCGATTTTGAAATCTAAATTAGCAACCAAACCCCTGCTTTTTGTTAACGTAAAGTTCCCAGGTTGAGAAAGATTCCAAGTCGCCATTAAATCCAAATCCTGCACGGCGGTAACCGTTAAATTAACCGCAGGATTAAAGGGTGTGTCTCTCAACATAAACCTGGTGTTGTTGGACTCAACCGAAAGAGAATAAGAACCGTTCAACCGCATAGGATTCCACTTTGCCTCCACCTTTTTAGGTGTATTTAAAAGGGTAATGTATTTACACACACCTGTTTCACTGCTTATAACCTCAAGTTTAACGTTAAAAACATTGGTGCTTTCATACAAAAACACTCCTCCCTCACTGGTGAAGGGAGTGAGTTGAAGAGAAAAAGACATCTCCTCAGGTAGTTTATCCACTATCACCGTAGTTTCCTTTTCACTTGAGCCAACAACGTTTTTAACCTTAGCTGTAACAAGGGTTTCAACCTCAGAGAATCTCATGAATGTGTACTTCCATTCCCCCTCGGATTTTGTTGGTTTAAACTCCACTTGTGTTTCAACAGCTGGGTCAAACTTTACAGAAAAACCCTTCTCCGTGTTTTCTCGTTCATAGTTTGTAAAAAGCACAAGGGTTTTGTTCTCCACGCCACTCCTATAATTTGGTAGAAGAGCAAGCCTGAAACCAACACACTCCATAGGATAATAAAGCGGCATAAACGTTACTGTAACAGAATCAGGCACCTCGTTACCGGTCTCATTTGGTGACATGTAACCAACCTCAACCTTTGTGCCGCCAATGGTTGCGTTCAACGAAACGGTGAGGTTTTTGTTTTTCACCTCCTCACCTAACCTGTTAACTGATAGTGAAAAAATCATTCCAACCGCAAACTCTGGTTCAAACTCAACCCAGGGAAAAACAATGTACTTCACCTCAACATCCATACCGTTTACTCCAGTAGCGTTGTTTTTGTCAACATCAATGGCCTTATAGGTGTTCCATTTCAACTCCTTAGAAACCTTTACTCCATCACAGTTTATGTGAACAACAGCACCAAAAAGATTGCTGGAAGAAACCGACCGCTCGCTGAGTCTCTCTATCAACCTAACAGTAGAAGGTTTTTCCACCAGTTTTTTAGAAAAAGACGTGTTGAAATCCTGAGAAACATCAGCGTTTACAAGTGTAGAAGCAAACACTGTGGATATCAACATCACAAAGACAACTACACTAGTAGAAACCCTACCACTTTTTCTCTCCATTTCACTCCCCAACACACTCTATTAAACTAACGGTATATAAAACTATGCGTGATTTTGTCACACTCATATTCTACGGGTTTTTCTCCACAAAACAATCAATGAAACCGCGGAGATCACAAAAAGAAACTCAAACCCGGGTGTGCCCTTTTTTTCATTACTGGGTGTTTTAATCTTATCAAAACACACAACAGGATACATATCCTTGTTTCTCCCGTCAGGCGGTATACTATAGGGTGTATCACCTATGCCGTCATCGTCTGCATCAGAACCGTTGTAGTCACTCCAGTAGTTGCCAACATAATTCAAATACCACTTGTTTGAATAAGCATCATAAGCGCTTTTGTTGTTCAACGTGAAATTGTTCCTGTAAATAATGTTGTTAAGAGAACCACAGCATATCCAGCAGCCAAACAAACTGTTATACTTTATCATGTTATCAACTATGTAGTTGTGCGAGGAATGCGTTAAATACACACCATACTTGTTCTCATCCACAGTATTGTTTTCAACCCTGTTTTTATCGGCCTCATTTAGCCTTATCCCAAAATAGTTGCCGTAAACATGGTTGTTTTTAATTAAATTGTTTGATGAAAAACCGAGGACTATACCCTCATCAACACCTGAGACCTCCACATCCTCTATAGTGCTGTTTGTACAGTTTGCAAAGATTACTTCACCGGCAGAGGATGACGAAAAAGTGAAGTTTGACAAATCCTTAAAATACCATAGCTTTTTATCATTCACAGTATTGTTTTCTATCGTGTGAGTATTCCAACTACTGAGGTTACCAATAATGTTGAGGTCTGTTTCTAGAAAGGTGTTGTTAACTATGGTTGCACTAGATGCATAGTACAGGTACATCCCCCAACCGTTTCCACCAATTATTATGTTATTCAGCACTTCAGCATCATTGGCTTGAACCAGAACATTGGAGAAAGATCCCTCGCTGCAGTTTCTAATGGTGAAACCTTGAACGGTGCAGTTATCACTTGAAATAAAAACTGTGTCACCTTTTTTCATGCCATCTATCACCGTTGTTTTTTTATCCTCGCCGATCAACTTCAAAGGCTTATACAAATTTATGTTTTCATAGTATACGCCACTGTGCACGTAAACAGTGTCGCCACTGTCTGCATCATCTATTGCATCCTGTATAATGGTGTAGTTGTTTTCCCCTGAGCCGCCGACATAGATTGTCTTGCCAGCCACATTGTATGCGGTAAACGCTAATGTAAAGACAATAAGCATAGACAAACACAGTTTAACCAGTACTCTCCCACATGCAGACATGCTGCAAAGTATAAAACAGGGGTTACTTATTTCTTACGCGGAGGAAACTCAGAAACGGTACTAATGCTTAAATACCCTGTTTTTGTTTCATAGACTTGGAGCCATACTGTAATGCAGAGACGGGGAGAATAGGGAGATTAAATGTACCGGAAACTTATTAAAAAAACTGTTGCAGTTTGCATACTTCTGACATTCATGTTTAACGGTGTTTCAGCGTTAAACGCCACAGCACCTCTGCAGCATACTTCGATGCATTATTCCTTTAACTCTTCTTCAAATACCACTGGGCAGAACCAGGCTATGTATCCGGTAATGCAGTTCATACCAAAAACTCCTTCATGGTTGAAACCTGATGAAAAGGATGAGGACAACAACTGCGGTTTACCACCAGAGTTCAACTGGCGTACTTATGGTGGAAGAGACTGGACAACACCAGCGAAAAACCAAGGTGGTTGCGGCAGCTGTTGGGCTTTCGCAGCGGTTGGTGCACTGGAGAGTGTGATAAACATAGCAAACTTCGATGCAGAACTTGACATGGACTTATCTGAACAATACATACTCTCCTGCATTCCAAAAGCTGGAAGCTGCATGGGTGGAAACTCCTACCTTGCCTTCTACTACCTTATTTCATCCTCAAATGATGGAAACAACGTGAACGGTATAATCCCAGAGGACTGTTTCCCATACAAGGCAAACGATGATATACCATGTTCTGACAAATGCTCTGACTGGAGAGAAAAACTTGTGAGACTCTCAAAAACAGGCTACTGGAACCTTGATGGTGACTCAGAAAAAGACAGGGAGTTCCTTAAATCGAAACTCATAGACTATGGTCCACTTGTTGTTTACATGGCAGCAACCAATGATTTCATGAACTGGGGAAACAAGTATCATACGCCAAACAGTTACTACCCTGATCCAGGTTATGAGCCATCAATCAACCATGCTGTTTTACTCGTTGGATACAAGGACGACCCCAGTATACCTCATGGTGGCTACTGGATGTGTAAAAACAGTTGGGGAACAAACTTTGGCTACAACGGTTTCTTCAACATAGAATACGGTGCACTTCATATAGATGACTACGCAGCTTACATCAAGGTACCCTCCACCTCCTTCAACCCAATCGCAGGAGGTTCAGGACCATACGAGGGATTGGTTAATGAACCAATACAGTTCTACGGTTACGCAATAAGAGGAACACCACCATACACTTACCACTGGGAGTTTGGTGATGGAACAAACAGTAGTGAACAAAACCCTGTGCATGTTTACACAAAAACAGGGAACTACTCGATAACACTAACCGTTATAGACAAGATGGGGTCGACATACGATTACTCCACGTATGCCATAATAAAAACCCTTGGGGCAAACGCAAATGGGCCATACATAGCATCAACTGGTAAACCAATAGAGTTTCAGGGTTCAGTGCATGCTGAGGTGCCGTCATGCTCTTGGCATTGGGATTTTGGTGATGGCGTAACAAGTGAAGAACAAAACCCTGTGCACAGTTACACCAATGAGGGTACCTACACCGTGGTTTTGACAGTCACCTACAACAACTGCAGTGACAAGGATACGGCTGTTGCCATTATTGAGAACAAAAAACCTTCCCTGAAAATCGATAACCCCATAGGTGGCATTTACATAAACAAAAAAAGAATTCTACCTTTCTTCGTACCGGTTCTCATTGGTGGTCCCACTGTTGTAGAGGTTGAGGCTTTGGATGATGAATCAGGTATAGCGGAGGTAAGGTTTTACATAGACAACGTTTTAATGTACACCGATTACCTGCCGCCATATGTTTTCACAACCTGGAGTGACCAAGGCCGTGGGAAACATGTTGTTTCTGTTGATGCTTTGGATTTAGCCGGGAACAAAGCTACTGCACAACGAACACTATGGCGCATACTGTAAGTGATAACCTAGGAACAAAAAGGTTTATAATACTCAAGCTCATGTGAAGAATAACAAAAACCAAAGTTAATGGTGGAGGTGAAAAGAGTTATGAAAAAACTGTATGTTACGTTGCTGATAAGCTTGTTGTTTGCGTTTCTTCCAGCAGCATCAGCAGTGCAGATACATACCAATCTCAATGTAGAGAAAAAGGTTGCAACATATGATCATCCTGACTGGGCTGATGGTGGTTTTGTTGGTGTATGGGGTTTAAAAAACCATACACTCGGGTACTTCGCAGGCTATTATGGCCACAGGGGACGAGCACAGTTTTTTGTTGGAGTATGGAACACAACAGATGGCAGCAAATGGGGTTACATTAAAGGTATAACCATAGGACCCTATGTGCTTGGTAAAGTCAACGTTTCCGGTGACAATAGAATGGTTCCAATAGTTGGTCTCTTCGCTGCAAATGAAACCAGATTCATAGCGAAAATCATGGGTGTACGAGGTGTTGTAGGAGCAATGGGTAGATACCAACCCTTCGACCAATAATTATCTGAATACAAAAATAGAAAGGAAAGATTTAAAAATATCTAAACTATTAACAATATGGAGGTAGAGTCGGGGGAGTCGCTTGTTTTGTCTCATCCTCACCACCTATACTTTCCCACCGACTTTACACTCCCAAACTTCTTCATCAACAAGCAGTTAAAACATGCTAAATTTAACTTAAAAATAAAAAATAATGAATACTTACTGGAAAGGTTTAATAACACACATTCCATTAAGAAGAACAGCATTGTGGAGGAGGTAAACTAAATGAAAAGTAAATCTAGAAAAGATTTTGATAGATACATAACGCTATCTGGAGCAGCATTAATATTAATCGTACTCGTTTTTTCAACATTAGCTGCTACACCCGTCTCTTCAACCAAAACCAGAGGGGGTTTCTCAAGCTGGACCATAAGTTTTGTGCAACCACTTGTAGGAGTTGACGGAGACACATCAGGGTGGTCCAACGGAAACAACATGGTAAACCTTGGCACAGACATGTGGTCTCTCTTAAACGGCACAGCCCTCGTAAGAGGTTACACACGAGAGATGTTCTGCCACACCCTCACCCACAGGGGAACAAGAGGACTTGGAATAAACGGTCACGAAAGCGATGAAGTCGACAGCTACGGACGACCAGAGGTAATCGAGATATCCTTCAACAAACCACATTACCTTAATGCCCTACAAGTTAGATCACTATTTAGTGGGGAAGGACCAGGTGGCAATCACCCAGAAGAAGGAGACGTAGAGTTTTACCTAACCAACACCTTAATCAACACCACCCATCTAGTTGGTGTCGAAAACATACACACACCAGGTACAAAAGGTATTGTCAACGTCACATTCTCTAAGGAAATACTAGTTGACAAAATTATTTTCTGGGTTAAACCAGACCAACCTTACACATCCTACAGCGAGTTTGCTGTAGCTAAACTCAACGTCTGGGAACCACCATGCCCATGTACTGTATGGGTTGACGACGACTGGAACAACCAAACCGATGTTGAAGAATATGACCCAGACCTTGTATGGCAGTATGACGCATTCAACACCATACATGACGCAGTAGATGCAGTATGTGACTGCGGAACCATACATGTGCTAAACGGCACCTACACTGAACAAATACTGATCAACAAAAACATCTCCCTGAGAGGTATAAACCACCCAACAATCCTACCACCTTATAACAGAACCAGTTACAACATATCCGAGTCAACACACACTCTTGACCCGATCATATTCGCCTATGGTGGAACACTAAACAACAACAACGTAACAGGAAACAACACCGTAAGTGTTGAGATAACAGGGTTTAAAATCAACGGATGCAACAATGCTAGTTCAAACCGTTTTGTTGCCATACTCTACAGAAACATCCAACCAGGTTGTCACTCCAGTTTAATCTCAAACAACATCATATACAACATGTATGACTCTGACGGCATGGGTAACGGCCCAGAAACCTTCGGTGTCCTAGTGTACGGCAACTCCTCGGTAACCATAGAAAACAATCTTATCAGCGACTTTAGCAGAGGGGGAATAGGTGCAAACGGAGACGATGACATACTGTCTGACCCAGTTGTTACAATACAAAACAACACAGTGCTTGGAAACGGCTTAGAAAACCAAAGCGGCTGGTGGGCAGAAAACGGTGTACAAATCGGCTACGGTGCAGCTGGGAAGGTGATAAACAACACCATCAAAAACTGCCAGGTAAACAACACCTACTGGGCATCAACAGGTATACTCATATATGATGCAGCAAACGGGGTAAACGTTTCTGACAACACAGTTACAAAATGCGATGTTGGCATAAGTGTGTCATCCCCATCATTCGACATCATAAACAACAACACAGTAACACACTCCACATGGGAGGCTATCCGCCTTGGATGGCCAACCGACAACGCAACCATCACCAACAACACCCTACTTCACAGCACATGGGGTATAGGCGTATGGGATGCATCAGACAACCTTATCGCATACAACTACCTTAGATACAACAACTATGGAATGGAAATCAACGGTGACTCACACCGTAACAACATTCTACACAACTGGTTCCTAGATCAACCCATTGCGATACTGGTAACAGAGTACGCTGGCACAGAGCCAACAAACATAGAGGCACACTACAACTACATAGACACATTCTGCAGCATGGATATAGGAGTATGGAACCAAGTGAGCGTCATCGTCAACGCTACCTTCAACTGGTGGGGTGGCGACGATGGACCAAGCAGCCCAAGCAGCGGCAACACCCATGACGCAGTCACAGGAAGAGTAGCAGATGGATACGGTGAACAGGTCATAGGTCTCGTGCATTTTGATCCATGGGCTGGAGTAGAGGCCAGTGCAAACATTCAACCAACATCTGTTGTTGCTGGTGACGTCATACACTTTGATGCATCAGACAGCTTCAGCTACCATCTCGATGGAACACCAAACAACCTTAACTACTACTGGGACCTTGGTAACGGTCAACACACTTTCTCAAAAACATTCGGTTACGTTTACACACAACCAGGGGTTTACACTGTTGTTCTAAAAATAACAGCATACGATGCAGAAATAGGTCACGATGGAACACTACTTGATTTCGACACCATCAAAATAACCGTATCAGAGCCAACCACACCGTTACAGGCTGACGCGGATGCAAACAACCTCAACGGATACCAAGGGGTTGTGAACAACACAATACAATTCCACGGTCTCGCAACCGGTGGAACACCACCATACACTTACCATTGGGAGTTTGGTGACGGAGAAACAAGCGAAGAGCAAAACCCAACGCATGTTTACCAGAGTGCAGGAGAGTACACAGTAACATTAACTGTTACAGACGGTGAACAAAACACGGATGAAAGCCGTACACAAGTGGTGGTAATCGAACAACCACCAGCAGGCGTTGAAATCAAAGAAATAAAAGGATTCCTTGGAGTAAAAGCTACAATAAACAACGCTGAAACCACACCAGTGGAATGGGAGATCAACATAACCGGTGGTTTCATACTCTTCGGAGGTCACGCAGCCGGTACAATACCAGCAGAGACAGAAACAACAGTCAGCTCAGGATTGATCATTGGGTTTGGAAAAATCAACGTTGAAATATGCGCTGGCAACGTATGCAAAGAAGCAGAGGGTTTACTGTTTGGACCAGTTGTGCTGAACCTAAAAGAAACATAAAAGAATTCCTCATAACCCTACTTCAACCTTTCTTTCAGAGATAATTTTAAATACAGGTAAATCCTAAATAATGATGCGGGGTGAGAGGAGTGAAAAAAACAAAGTTTCCTCATTATTTATGCAACACCGCTATAATCATAGTTCTAACTCTCTCAGTAACATTCAACCCCTTGCTGACATGGGAAGTAAACTCTGCTGAAAAACCAAAAAACAACACAACATTAAAGGAACAAACAAACCACGTTTCAGAATCCACGGAACTCAAACAACATCATCCTCTCCTAAACGATGATAGTAACAACGAACCATTTGGAGTATGGATCTACACAAACTACAACGACTTAGAGACATACACACCAGTAAAAATCACATTCATCCAATTCATTTACACGCTCTTCCACCCATACTACAGCATACCCTACTCCTTAGATGTTGACAACGATGGAAACGATGACGTGCACGGTAACATCCACTTATATCTAACAAGTTTCTCATCACCCGGTTTCTCCCCTGGAATGAAAATATCTTTAGACACAGAGGTTAAAGAAAACATCGATACACAAGCTGAATTAACTCTTGCTCTGGATGTACATATACCAGCGTTTTTATCAGGCGGCTACATTTCCCTAAAAACCGGTTACTACTCTCCACAAAACGAGATAATACCTAAAAAAATAACAACAGGTTTCTCCTTCACCTTCGACTTTTTAACAAACAACAAAAGAATGTTTCAACTCGACATAGTCCCTCAACTACAGGAGGCAGGAAACCTAACCGGTTTATTCTCCTACTCAACATTCACCTCCACAGGAACCAAAAAAATAAACAAAACATTCCTTGTTGACTTCGCACCAGCTACAGAGCTTCACATCACAACAATACCAAAACAACTAAAGGTTCACTACGAGTTCGGAGAAAGCAGCGGCGTTAAAACAAAAATACGATTCCAAACCATAGAAGGGACACAGACCAAAATGATGCATAGTTTCACCATAAACCCCCTCCCAGCCTACATGTCCTTCGACCTGACACTACTCGGTGAACACACCTTCCTATACGAAAGCGACACCTCCTATGACATCACTTACACCATGGAGTCAACACAAAACAACACCATCGTTAAACTTGAACTCACTGGTTTACCTACCCGAGTAAAAGCAGACTGGGGACTAAACGTTAAAATACTGCCTCTCTCAGCCTCAGCCTATGTCGACCTCAACATGTCTGATAACCTTGACAAGGTTGCGTTATATTTCAACAACAGCAAAAAACCGTTCATGGAAATAAAAGATTTCCCGAAACGACTATACTTAAAAGGTTACATAGACTCACATCTCAAAGGTTACATCACCGCTTACAAATACTCTGGTGCACCCACACAGTTAACAACAGTGTTTTCCCTAAGTAAATGGGAGGTAACAGGTGTACTCACTGTGAAGGATGGTTACCTAAGTGTGACATGGGGGATACCTTTTAAGGGATCCAAACACGCTATACTTGGGTTTGACACCAACGACAAAGAAATGCTTGGCTTAGACGTACAAGTTTATGATACAGAAAACAACACAGAAATCCTTAAAGTAGGGTTTGATGCTGTAGCAACCCAAGACCTAACGCTTTCATGGGATGTCAACGGTTTAGGAAACATAACCAACCTACGATGGAGTGGAAGAATCACAAAACTCCTTAACCTAAAAATATCTGTTTACTACAACAGCAACTACTTCGACATAACAGGATCATGGATCCTTGGTGAAAACGGTTCCCTCGTAGTTCAACTCAACAAAAAAGTGGATTTCACCCTTGCCAACATAACAAGTGACAACTTCAAACTCCAAGGACATCTCTCTCTTTACAGCGACCGAAAGTTGAAAATAGAATGGAGACTCGGAGAAACAGGTTTCTTCACAGTTTACACCTTTGGTAAACCTGTTGGAGAGCAACTCAACGTTGAATTTGGCTATGGACAAAAACAAAACAACACCCATAGGTATGGTTTCAAACTTTTAGCTACTGACTTTTTGAATGTCACCCGTACAATACAATGGGACACAGAAAACGGTTTTGTTCCAAGAATCTGGATACTTGGTGACAAACCGCTGCCAAACGGGTGGACCGCAAAATTGTTGTGGAACTATAAATGGTATGAGGTGATGAAGTGAGGAAAATAATGGTTTTTGGTGTTGTGATAACACTCATGGTTATTCCCTCTGCTTTAGAAACATCGTTGGGAGCCACCAAAACCTCCTACAGTGGTTCATCATTCTTATGGGAGGATGACTTCTTTGACGAGGGAGGGATAGATAAAACTCATTCATGGAACTATGTTGTTGATAAAATAAACGGAACAGTTTACATGAAAAACACCTACCATGCATGGTACAACAGCTCATGGAAACGGATGAAACCTATTCTGATTGCAAACACTGGAACAACAAGTTTTGAAGATTACGTACTTAACCTCACCGTGTACTACGACACAGACATGCAAGAGGATTTCGACGATCTTCGTTTCACAGACACAGACGGCAACAACATTCCCTATTGGATAGGAGAAAAAGTGTTAGGTGAATCCGCGAACGTTCTTGTTAGAGTACCAGAGATACCAGCTGAGAACACCACCACAATTTACATGTTTTATGGCGACAGCAATGCAAGTGATAGAAGCGACTTCGACATGATATTCACATGGGATGACCGAACAGACCCAGATCTCATGATATCATACAAAAACTACCTTGAGGGTGCATGGGATCCAGATGTGGCTTTTGGGGAAAACAAGTTTCTGGTTGTATGGGAGGAAGGTCTTGGTCCGGAGGATCTACCAAACCAATGGCATAGGTTGACATCAAGGCAGATACATGGGAGACTGTACGATAGTGATGGAAAAAACCCTTACCCTGATCCACAAGATGACCTTGATCTCTACATAAGTTCAAACCCTGATGACACAAGCTACCATGCTGAAAACCCAAGTATAGCGTTTGGCGACAACGTTTTTTTTGTAGCATGGGAAGAAAACCGTATCTCCGATGGAAGATGGGCTGTTGACATAAAAGGAGCCTTGTTAACCTCAGATGGGCAGGTAACAAAAAGGTTTACCATCTGCAACGCCAACCTTGGGCAATACGATCCTTGTGTGGCTTTCGGCAACCACAGGTTTATGGTGGTGTGGGAGGATGCTCGGGATGGAAGCAACAACTACGATGTTTACGGTAGAATCTACGACACAAACGGCAATCCAGTTGGGCAGGATTTTGCTGTTGCAGATGGAGCAAACTACCAAGGACAACCATGGGTGTGCTCAGATGATGAGGGTTACTTCATGGTGGTTTACGAAAACGGTTACGATCCTGTTGTTGGTCCTTTCAGCATATACGCGATGAGATACGACTCAGATGGAAACCCAGTTGGGTCACCCATACAGATAGCTGAGGGGGATGATGACACAGACTACATCTTCCCAGCAGTAGCGTTTTGCCCAAAAACAGAAAGATACTTTGTTTCATGGAACGATGGTGACGTGAGTGTTAACCCAAATGATAGGTCAAGTTATGATGGTAACGTATGGGGGAAAATACTCGACAGATATGGTAACACAGTATGTGACAACTTCATTGTTCAACATGGTGACCAGTACATAAGAACTGACGTGAAACCCTACCTGGGTACACTGTTTTTCGTCTCCTACGATGGAGGCAGCGACATATGGGGTGTACTGGTTTCCTCAGATGGAAGAGTACAGACCAAGGAACACATGATTTCAGATGGTTCATCTCAAAACACGGATTGGAACAACCTCGCGGTTGGAGCAGGAAACATCTTCTCAGTGTGGGAGGATGAAAGGGACCAAACCAGCGACTACCCTGACGCCTTCGGTAGCGTATGGCACATTTACAGAGCCACTGGTTCACCTGATGTAACCTACGAGTTTGAGGAAGAAAAGGAACAGGTTCTGTACGCTGAGTTGACATCCAAAGAGATAACACCGGTTGATTTAATAGCATGGCATGATTTTCATGCCAAATTCATGTTACCCACTGGGTTTATCACATTCAGCATCTTGGATGAAAACTACGATGCGATACCTGGGTTCGAAAACATATCTTCAGGTAAAGACCTTGCCCTTCTCGACCCGGTTCAGTATCCCAAAGTAAGGCTTCACGCGTGTTTTGAAAGAAAAACACCCGAAGATACACCATTCTTGGATAAATGGAACATCAGCTGGATAGGTTTAGACAACACTCCACCCCGTACAACAATAAATTTGCAGGGAACAGAGGGAGAAAACGGATGGTATAGAAGCAACATCCAAATTACCCTAGATGCTTTTGACGATGGAAGCGGCGTAAATAAAATCTACTACAAGGTTGATAATGGGGAACAACAGGTGTACACTCGCCCCGTTACCTTAACAGAAGAAGGTGTTCACACGTTAACGTACTGGTCTGTTGACAATGCAGGTAACGAAGAGCAGCATCACACTGTGACGTTAAAGATAGACAAACATGACCCAACTGTTCACATAACCAAACCAGACGTGGGTTACGTTTACATCAACGACTTCAAAAAAAGACAATCATTTTTTGGATGGACGTTGATCATAGGTGACATAACCGTGGAGGCTTTTTCAGAGGATTCATTGTCAGGCATAAACAAGGTCGAGTTCTACTTAGATGGTGTTTCTCGTTCAACGATCACTGGGGAACAGCAAAACTACAGGTGGAGATGCACAGAAAGCATGCTTTTTGTGCATCTCATCATGGTTAAAGCCTACGACAACGCTGGAAACACAGAGGATTCAGAGATATTTATTGTAGCATTCAACCTATGAGACCACATGATGCTGCTGATAATGCATCTCCTCCACATTTTCGGCGTTATCGACAGCATACCAGCGTAGCTCCACCAACCCATAGTATATCTCCCAATACTGCATTTGAATCTCAGCAACGTCACCATACACTGTTTCCTCAAACACGTAGTCCCATACACCGTTCTCATCGGGATCCCATGCTATTTCATAATAAATATGATGCACTCCGGAGCCTCCTTCATCGGTTGCATTAAGCCAAATGGGAGTGTACGGCGCTATAGTGTAACCATCATCCCAGTTGGGTTGTCCAACTTCTTTTGTTGTCACTGGGGGTATAGTATCTTCTGGGATGTAAAAGAATGTAACAGAGTTTGTTCCATAGTTGTTTACCGCCTCTCTTGCTCCAACCGTTACCTTGTTCCAGCCAGGGGTTATGTCTTCAAGGGTGATGATGAAATGCAGTTCCGGCGCTGGTGGATCAAACACGCTTTCCTCATGATATGATCCTCCCTCCCATTCCCAGAGGAAATCCATGTACACGATACCTGAAACCGTGTCAGATGCCCATCCTGTGACATTCAAATAAGGCACCGGTATTACACTGTTGTTTTCTGGGTTTGTTATCACTATCAAAGGTGGGTCGCTATCCTCTTTTTCCCACACCTGTGGGTGAGTATCATTGTTTATCGCACAAGCATCCTTTGCCACTGCGCTTTTAAACGCTTTATCCAAAAGCTCAACAATGTCTATGCTTGGGTTGTTGAGCCATTCTTCCCATAAATCTTCGTAGAAACCGCTGCTGAACTCACTCCCCGTGTCATCAGGGTTAGGATCATTTTTTGGATCCCAGTCAAAATACGACACCTCGTTTTTGCCGCAGGCGGTTACGATTTTAGCGGTGTTATTGAGTTCTTTTAAGGAATCCATGAAGTTACCGCTGTAGCAGGAGTCTATAACCCATTTGTATGTGGTGTTAGGATGCTCTTTCGCCATATCACATAGGTCATCCTCTGTTATCTTCTCACCACCGCATGAAACATAGGGTTCACCTGATGCGTCTACTCCACCGTGTGCTGTTATATACACTACGACATCCTTGTTGTCACCGGTTTCATTGAAAGCGTTATGAACGTTGGATTGGTTGTTGTCAGGTGGATTCACCTTAGCCGTCTCAAAGCCAGGGTAGGTGCCCCAAAACAAACCCATTTTGAAAGCGTCTGCACTGAAGTTTTCTTCACCAGTTTGTCCTGTAGACCAACCGTTGATAACGATTGCACCCTCGCTTCCAAAGGAAGGTGAGTCTATGTTGGTATCAACGAAGGAGTAATCATTTTTTGAGCCAAAGGAACCTAATGGTGGAGGGTTTTCATCATTCGTATAAGCCCAGTTATCTGGGTTCCAATAATCTTTAGATGCGTTCCACAAGGAAACGTCATTGAGTACAGGCCACCATTTCTCCTCCTGAACATCAACGTCGCCGGTTACAGCATCGATGAAAACAAACCTGTTCTCATGGGCGAATTTACCTCTTGGAACATCATCTATCCAGAAAAACCATGTTGTTTTCGTTATCTCCCTGTATATTAGGTATGGGAATTTTTCAACAGAAGCAGGCACTGGCTCAGGTAGCCATGGAGCAATCTTGTCTCCTTCTCTTAGGGGATCATCAAGTGTGAGGGCATAGATTGTGTGGTCGAGGGTACTTGGTTTTATCACTTGATTGATGAGTATCTCGATGGCTTCTTCTTTTGTAAGCTCCTGTGGGGCAGACTGGATGTTGAAGATGAAAACAGGTATTTCTGCTTCAGCGATGGTTTTACTGGTGGAGTATGCCTTTACTTTGATGGTGTGTTTGAAGAAAACGGTTTCATCCCATTTCCATGAGTATGGCTCTGTGAAATCGGTGTTTTTTAGAGTGTTGTCCATGTAAAACTCTACTTTTTCTGCAGTACCTGCTATGGTTGCTTTCACTGTTATTGGTCCAAATATGATGGTTGTAAAAAACAAGGGGAACAGTTTATTGTCGTTGAGGTAAAAAGCTTTTTCTGGTTTACTTATTTCAACGTTAAACGAGTCAAAGGGTTTTTGAGTTGATTCATTTATTCTGATGACGTGTATGTTTATTTTTGGCAGATTTTTTTCTGCTTCTGCTGTTGATGGAAAAATAGAAGTCACCAGCATGAGTACTACTATACCAACAAGTAATGTTTTCATCATTTGCCTCCTCCTTTATCAAAAAAGTAGATTAGTTACAGGCTTATATAGTATTCTGTCAAAATTTGAGGGATTTAATAGCAACTAATATTACATTTTAGTGATTTAACAGTTGTAATTATTACAAAAATTTGTAAGAGCAACGACCGAGTTGAGATATTTATAGTGATGAAAACATTAATTTAGACATAATGTTTCAAAATATATAAAAATATGTATAGAATATAGAAATACAGAAATATTTAGAAAAATTTTAAAATCATTTTTGGATTTTATCACACAAGTCAGCTGTCCAAATGGGGGTTCTTCAAATGGGCACCATTAGGATGTTAAAACCTAAAAACAGGGCTGGCCGCTCCAACATCACCTTTGCTACAACTTTATTCCTCATAGCTACCATACCATACCTCCTCTGTGTTTTATCTGCTGCAAACCAGCCACCAGTTGCAGACTTCACCTATAAACCACAGAACCCAACCACTGCAGACACAGTTTACTTCAACAGTACATCCTATGATCCAGACGGTGAGATAACCAACTACACATGGGAGTTTGGTGACAGCAGCACAGCATACGGTGAAAATGTTGTTCATCGATACACTGAGCCTGGAGAATACCTCATTAACCTAACGGTGAAAGACAATAATGATGCCATCAACACCAGCTCAAAAATAGTCAATGTGTCAAGCCACCATGACGTGTACATCAAAAAAGATTACACAGGATCATACAATACAGGAATAAGAATAGACAACCAAACCACACAGGGAATACCACCAGACAAAAACCTCACAATTGGCGAGGTTTACATAATAAAATACAAGGTTGTCAACAACGGAACCGCTGGACCAGAAACAACCCACATAACCGTCACTATAAGCAACTACACAGGCTGGAGCAAAGAAATAGCGAACTACACCAAAAACATAAACAAATATCACCTTGGAGCTATATCTTGGAACACAACAGATCTTTCACCCGGTAGATACAACATAACGGTAAACGCAAGCATAACAGATGATGTGCATCCATGGGACAATGAAAGAACAAGAGAGGTGAATCTTATAGATGGTGAGGCGCCACATAATCTTCCACCTGTTGCAAACTTTACTTATGAGCCACTACAACCAACAACTCAACAAACCATCTACTTCAACAGCACATCCTATGACCCAGATGGATATATAACCAACTACACCTGGAGTTTTGGAGACGGTGGGATTGAATATAGCAGGAATGTTACACACCAATACATGGACAACGGGTTCTACACAGTTAACTTAACAGTAAGGGACAACAAGAATGTAACCGGTTTCATTGAGAGAACAGTGACAGTAGCCAACCAGCCACCCAACGCTGAATTCATTTATGAACCGGAAAACCCAACCACAGGTGACACGGTGTATTTCAACAGCACTTCCACAGACCTTGATGGAAGGATAGTAAACTGGACATGGGATATGGAGGATGGTACAATACTCTACGGAGAAAAGGTTACTCACCAATACATGGATGATGGAGTGTACACTGTGAGTTTAACCGTGAGAGACGATGATAATGCAACCTCTTCAACCACAAAAAACCTGCTGATTAAAAACCAGCCACCCAACGTCAACTTCACTTATGAGCCTGCTTTTCCATCAACCTACACCATGATATACTTCAACAGCACCTCATACGACAAGGATGGAAATATTGTAAACTACACTTGGAGTTTTGGAGATGGAGATACCGCTTATGGTGAGAACGTCACTCACCTGTACACTGATGATGGAGTCTACATCGTTAATCTCACTGTTGTAGATGATGACGATGCTGTGGCATCAATAGAAAAAACTGTTTTTGTTAACAATCAACCTCCAGTTGCAAACTTCACCTTTGAACCAAACGCACCGGTTGCAAACGACACGATATATTTCAACAGTACATCAACTGATATTGATGGCAGAATCGTAAACTGGACGTGGAGGTTTGGTGATGGAGGCACTGCCTATGGTGAAAAGGTTACTCATATTTACCTGGACAATAAACCATACAATGTAACATTAATAGTTATGGATGATGACAACGCTACAGTCTATATTCAAAAAATGATTGACGTTGGTAACCAGCCGCCAATTGCAAACTTCACATTCAACCCCACAAACCCTTTGACTTATACCATGATTTACTTCAACAGCAACTCAATGGATGCTGATGGAAACATAGTTAGGTGGAGATGGGAGTTTGATGATGGGCACGCCGCTTACGGTGAAAAGGTTAAACATTGTTTCACCGAGGACGGGGTGTACAATGTAAAACTCATTGTTAAGGATGATGACGGAGCCTATGGTTCAACAGAAAAAACTTTGGTGGTTGGAAATAGACCCCCTGTCGCTGGATTCACTTACATGCCTCTGAGACCAACCATAGAAGACAACATTGTTTTCAACAGCACATCCTATGATCTTGATGGTAGGATAACAAGCTGGGTTTGGAGTTTCGGTGACGGCAGCTCAAAGCAGGGGGAGAAGGTTGTGCATAGATACCAAAACCAGGGTGTTTACGTTGTTACTTTAACTGTGAAGGACAACAAGGGTTTGATGGACTCCTTCTCAATACCAATCCATGTTGCCTCTCCACCTGCAAATATCTCTGTTGAACTGGTTAAACCAAAAAAGGGTTACCTTTACGTTATGGATAGGTTTCAACTGCGTTTTTCGGATAAAAAAACAATAATATTGGGTTCAATAAATGTGTTTGCAAAAGTAAACACAAACACTCCTGTTAAAGACGTGGCTTTCTACGTGGATGATATGCTTAAGACGGTTGATACTGATGCACCCTATATTTTCAATTTAGATGAAAAACAAGTGGGCGAGACAACCATTAAGGTTGTTGCTGAAGACGTATATGGTAATGTAGCTTCTGATGAGATGGATGTGCTTCTCATAAACTTTAATTTAATATGATTTGACGATAAACAAACCGCAAACTCATAAATGAGCTTACAAAACATTTCATTCCAAACAAAACAGTTAAACACAAAAAAAGAAGAAAATCACCCCCAATACTACAACATCACCATATACAGATTCAACGGATTCACCTACAAGAAAACAGTTAAAACCATCACATATGGGGAAGCCTTAGAGATAGAAGAAAAATTCAAAAACATAGACCAAGGTTTTGACAACTTAGAAAGCAAAATAGATAAAGAATTAGAGGTACTGATGAACTACGGTATTTTAAACAAAAACGACAGAGACAACAACATTCAAACAACCACAACAACGATGTCATCATCCAAACCATTATACAAAGACTTCTACCCTCAACCAATCATAGGAGGTGGAAACATAACCGCGAAACTAGGACCAAACGGTAACATAGGAGTATTCACACCATTCTCAGCATTCTTCATATCAATGATAGGTCTAATAGCAGACCTAACATTTCAAGACCCCGGTGGTTGGAAACATTATTTCGTTACAGATCAACTTTACATGCTTAATCTACTTTTATTCTCAGGAATCCTGCTGATCCTTTCCTTCGCATCAATGGGTGCCATAATCAAAGGACATGTTCTACTGGTAATGGGAATGGTGTACCTTGAGGAACCACCTTACCCAGGATACTAAAGTTACTTAAACCACTTCCTCTCACATCAAAAACACATTATGTTTCTTCCCTGAGCCAACTGTACACCATAGGGTAAACATCTTTTTTACCCCTTACAGTCCTCTTTTATAAGGTTCTAATATTCTTTGATAAACTGGTGAACAGAGAAAAAATAAAAAGAGGGTTTAGAGGGTTTGTTTTTTTATTCTGTTTTAACAAGAGCCACGTCAAGCTTAGTTGTTTTACCAGCCTCTATAACAACGCCAGTAATTATCTTCGTCTCATAACCCTCAGCCTCGAACTTAACACTATACGTACCAGGGTCAAGAGTTAAACTATACTTACCCTTATTCCACGGCATACTGCCTGTTGTGGTGTTTATACCTTCACCCAGTACTGTTACTGTTGCTCCACCAATACCTTTCTTAAGTAATGTACCGTTCTCATAAACCTTACCTTTGAGCATACTTGGTTTAGTTGCCCCTGAACCCAGTTTAAAGTTGAAAATCCTTACATCCCTTGAAGCCTCAACTGAGTGACCTGCTTTATCATACACCTTAACGGATATGGTGTGTGTGAAGAAAGCGGTTTCATCCCAAGTCCACTCGTAAGGTGCTACAGTATCAGTCTCCTTAAGAACACCGTCAACATAGAACTCAACCCTGTCAACTCCAGAAGTATCATCATCTGCACTGGTTTTTATGGTTATGTTTCCTATTATAATTGGTTTAGTCCAGTTGAACAATGTTCTGTTGAAAACAGGCCAAATCCTGTTGCCATGGAAGTACAGACCGCTGATGGGTTGCGTTATCTCAATTGTGGGGTTGTCAACGTCTATTTTGAAGCTTTCAGTGTGATGACTCTCAGTGTTACCTACTTTGTCCACAGACCAGTACTCAACTGTGTGGAGACCGCTGTCTGAGACTGTGAACGGTGAACTGTATGTTACCTGTGTTCCACCATCAAGCCTGTAATAAGTGTGGTCGACACCTGAACCATCGCCGTCAGTAGCCGTGAGAGTGATCGTAACCGGTGACACATACCAGTCGTCCAATCCCATCGTCCCAGATATACTGTAGGTTGTAATAGGTGGCTCATTGTCGATTTTACCGACTATCTTAACATCATCAATGTACCAACCTTCGTTTTCAAGTGAGGAGTCAGAAACAAAACGGAACCTCACCTGTATTTCACCGCCTATCCAGGGGTCAAGCGGATAGGATTCCTTGATCCACTTGGGTGTTGAACCTCTGGAGCTTTCTCCAGTGAAAGTGTCCACAACATTCCAAGTTGCTCCATTGTCGTCACTCACCTCAAGGTAACCAACATCCACTGTAGAAAGATTATACCACGTCATAAACAATATATCTGCTTCAAAAGCCTTGGTTAAATCAATTGTTTCATTAAGCAACAACACGTTGTTTAAGTTAGCTGGGTACGTTCCCGTTAACTCGTCACCGCACCACCAAGAATGGGAGCCACTGTAAGCTCTCCTAGTTGTGATATGCCACCAGTCACCTGCTTTTAGATACTCTATAATCCATTTACCTGTTCCTGACTCGAAATCGTCGCTGAACACTGGTGAACCATCTCCGGTTATTACAACATCGTTGATAATCCATCCTCTCCACGTAAGGTTTTCATCTGATACAAACCTGAACCTTAAAACAAACTCATCTGATTTATAGGCTGAGATGTCGAAGTTTTCATCGGTCCAGTTCAGTTTACCGGTGTACTCCTTGATTTTACTCCAGTGTCCACCTCCATCGCTGCTCACCTCAACATAACCATAATCATTTTCAGCGATTTCACAGTAGGTTTTGAATGAAAGTGTTACAGTGGTATAGTTTGAGAGATCAAGTGGGTTCTTTATCATCGCTACATCATTCCAGTTGTTTCCGTATTTGGTTGTGTTCTGCACGCCACACCACAGGTAGTGATCATAGCCTGATGTGCAGATATGCCAGTGGCCTTCACCTCCTGTTAAATCAAAATGAGTCCAAAACCTTTCACTACAGTCGCCACACTCAACATCATCCTCAAAAATGGTGTGAGTAACTATTATCCATTTGTTCATCGCGTTGTTCTCGGGCACTTCATCATCAGGATGTATAACCCTGACTTCAACGTTGTAATCACAATATGTTGCGTTCTCCCAAGTGAAATGGAAGGCTCTCTCCTCTGAGATGTTTATCAAGGGTATCTGCACGGTTTGACTCCAAACTGTGGTTCCACCCTTGTTTTTCACAGTGGCTTTAACCTGAACATTAGTTTCATTGTATGTTCCAAGGTTTTTAACAACCGCGTCTATCGGTAAATCATCTCCTCTCTCAATAGTGTCAGGTGTAACCAAAGATATAACAGCCAAATCGTGGATGTTACCTATTGTGACAATCTTTGAGTTATAGGACACACCAATGTATGGTGGCTCCTCCTGGGTCAACACCTCAACAAGGTATTTTCCCTCCTCATTAACAACCCATGGTATTGGGAATGTGTGCGTGGTTGAGGAACCAAAGGGTATACAGGGTATATCATGGGTTTGGAAGACAAGCTCAGTTGAGGGTTTTTCACCAACCACTATACTAACATCATCGATGTACCAACCCTCATATTGGAACTGTGGGTCAGAACGCCAAACGAAACGGAACTTAACGTGATCAGAAAGCAGGTCTTCACCTGATATGTTGCCGGGGTAGGTGTTTGTCGCCTCTATGGTGACGGAGGTTTCTGTCCAATCATTGTCGTAATAAAGCTCACTGACTCCAAGGTCTGAGAGTGATATCCAAGTGCTACCATCATCGTTACTAATTTCAACATCACCATAGTCTGCTATCTCCAGATGGCCATTTAAATCGTAACTATCTCCCTTACACCAATGCCAGAATGAGAAGGTAACATTGTTTGCATTAGATAAATCAACGGAATGTTTCATCTCCAGGATATCATAAGCGTTACCGAGATAGGTTGTGTTTCTGCCAGTGCAACGGTAACTATGGGAGGAGGAATGGCTTCTTTTCTCACTGAGAGTCCATGTGTCACTCTCAGAATCCAGACTGTAAGCTATCCATTCGTTTGTCACGTTCGCTGGGTTTTCAAAATCTGTATGATAGATTGTTACAAAATCACCTGGTATCAGTTTTGATATACTCACCAATGCTTTGAAACATACACTGCACTCACATGGATGAATTAAAAAAGAGGTTGGCAGCATAGGTGCACTTTCATCGCCCCAACTCGGGTTTCTACCAGGTGCACAGAGGTAACTTATGTTGAAAGCCCAATCCTCACAGTCAGACCAGTTCACCTTTGGTATCCTTATCTCAACCCCATAACCGTTGTTCCAACCAACCAGACTACCATCTACATCATTCCCGTTGTAATCCTTAACTCTCTGGTTTCCATAGTACACTATGAAACGGTCATCCGTTGGTACACCATCCCATACACCATTCTCGTTTTTGTCGATAAACAAATCTATCTTAGCGGTGTAGAGATCACCTGTGTCGTTTTCAAAAGCTACATACATGTAGTCTTCATCACAGGCTGTATAAAACCTTAC
>JAGGZU010000084.1 GCA_021161865.1 Thermoplasmata archaeon | reverse complement strand
TCTTATTTCAGAGTTTGCTCCTGAATTTCTTGGGAAAGGTGATTGATAATGACGAACTCAAATCACTCGGAGGAACTTAATTCAGGATATTACAGAAAAAATATTAGACTGTCAAGAATTAGATTTTAGAATCCCTCCAGGTTACTATGCTGATTCACCCTAGTTTAAAAAGCTGATCAGGATTACTTCAAAGACTTTCAAGATTAGAGAGATCTCTGCAGATAAAGCTTACAGCTCTAGGAAAAATCTACAAGTTGCTGCTGATCTCGGAGCTATCCCTTACATTCCTTTTAAAGAGAATGCAACTGAAAAAGCAAGAGGAACAATGATCTGGAGTATGATGAAGAGATTTTATGATGACTATCGGGAGTATTTCATGGATCACTATCACAAACGGAGTAATGCTGAATCAGTTTTTAGTATGATGAAAAGGAAGTTTGGTTATCGTTTGTACAGTAAATCCGAGGTTGGTCAAATAAACGAAATTCTGTGTAAGGCTTTAGCTCATAACATTTGTGTTTTGATCCAGGAATACTTTGAAAACTGTGTTAAACTCGATTTTAATTATTGTGCAAAATTGGAGATTAGTAGGTAATGTTAGTATTTAATGTGCAAAGCTTATAAGGTGTATGAGAGGTATAAAAAGCCGGACCATTAATACAGTATACCTCCACAATCTACTGTAGAACTGAGATTGCTACCGGCGCATAGACTACCAGCGACTTTCTACAACATACAAAAAACAACTAAACCCCTTTTCTCCTCAACACCCTCTCTATCCTAACCTTCAACTCATCTATTTCAAAAGGCTTTTCAATATAATCCTCACCAAGAAAAGTACCTATCTCCTTAGCTTTATGGTCCGTTCTCGCAGTTATAAACACTACAGGTATGCTCTTCCACTCTTCCTTCTCCCTCAACCGGTTATAAACCTCCCATCCAGTCATCTCCGGTAACATAATATCCAGCAGAATAACATCAGGAAGCAACTTCTTGTTCATCAACAAACTAAGACACTCTTCGCCGCTGTTGACTGGAATAACCTCAATTTTTTTATCCATCGCTTCCAACCCCTCTTTCACTGAAACAAGTATATCTGGATTATCATCAACTATCAAAACCTTTTTTTCACTCTTCACCTTCATCATCCCACACTGGTAAAGTAAAACATATTCTTGTGCCTTTACCAACACCCTCACTTTCCGCCCAAATCCTTCCACCATGTTTCTCAATTATACGTTTACATATGGTTAAACCAAGCCCTGAACTATCTACATTATGTCTCGATTCATCCACTTTATAAAACTCATCAAAAATCTTTTCCCTCTGCTCCTCATCCAATCCAATACCATTATCCTCAATGCAAACCTTAACCTCATCTCCAGCAGATTCTGTGTAAAGGACTATTCTGCCACCCTCCGGGGTAAACTTCACAGAGTTTGTTATCAAATTGGTCAATACCTCCTTTACTCTAAGCCGATCAGCTTTGACATAGACGTCATCAACCAAATTTTCAACATTCACATTTCCTTTACTAATAATATGTTCATTATCCCTTAAACTATCCTCTATGACATCACGTAGATTGATACTTCCGAGGTTAAACTCTAAATTTGGTAGATTCAGTTTTGCAAGATTCAACGTGTCCACCACCAAGTTTTTCATATACCTTGCATTTCTTAACACCACACCCAAAAGCCTTTTTAAATCAGGGTCACTCTCCTTCTCCTCTATTACAGGTAACAGTGAAAGCAGCGGGGTTAAAGGCGTTTTCAAATCATGACCCAACTGATTGATGAACTCATTTTTCTGTTTCAACAACTCCTCTATCTCCTTGGTCCTCTCAGCAACCTTTTCCTCCAATCTCTCATTCAACAACTTCAACTTCTTCCTTTGTTTCCTTGCATACTCCTCAGCTCGTTTAATATCAGTCACGTCATGAACAACAACCAGCCTTCCAAGTATATTTTTTGATTTGTCAGAGATAGGTAAAACCTTGATATCATAGTATTTTTTAACCCCCCTTTTTCCCCTTTTTATGCATACTCTCCTAGATACCTTCGTCTCAGAGTTATATAACTTCAAAGCCTCAGGACACTCAATAAAAACCTCTACAGCCTTTGACCCTATAACCTTATCCTTTGGCAACGCCAAAAACCTTTCTGCTGCTGGATTCATATCCACGATTACATGGTTGTTATCTATGACAACAACAGCGTCATCCAGGTTTTCAACAACCACGTTTCTTGCTATAGGGATAATCTCTACCAGCCTATATCTATAAACACCCCAGAGCAGCAGAAATGCTGAGGCAACAAAGGCTAAAGGCGTCGGGTCAAACTCTGTTGTTTTTGAAAGGTACCCTATGTTTGCAATCCAAGGTAAAAGTGCAGCGGATACAATCAATATGGACCTTTTTCTGTAAACAGACGGTAAAAGGATGGCGTTACCTATTATCAGCACGTTGCCGGTAATCAAAAGGAGATGTGAATACACCACATGTACCCAAAACCACAACCCATGAATTGGACTCAAAACCCTGTACATCCCGATGTTTGAAAACTCAATCTTAGCCCATATTAACCCATGATACTCGTTTGTGAATGCTAGAAACGTTGTTATTAGAGGTACTATAATTAATGTATAAAATAACTGGGTTTTGACCAATCTATTGAACCTACCTGTATATGCTGAACAAAAAGAAAACCATGCCACAGGAATAAAAGCGATACCTAGATACTCTGCTTTGGCAGACAAAATCATAAGTTTTTCATCCGAAAAAACTATCTCAAAAACATAACCAAGAGACCATATGAGTGTTGAGACAATCAACATCAAGAAGAAGGGGGACTCTCCTTTATCTTTATGCTGATGTACAATGTATATTAGAGTGAGGCATAATAATACACCGGCTACCAGCAAAGCAACCGGTATGAGGCTTTCCAGCAACATGTATCCACTCTGTTTTTTACACCCTTAAGTACATCCCATAAACAAGAACTGTATACTGATATTAAAACCTGTTGTCACCAACATTTTAATATATTAAAAGTGGTATACCTGGCTTTACTTCAGATATGAACAGTAGGTTGAATCACGAAAAATAAAGAGTAAAGAGGATTGCTATGGCAAGAGGATTAAACGCAGCAAGAAAAATCAAAAAAAGCAAGAAGAACCATATATGGAGTGATAGATACTTCAAGAAAAGGGTTCTTCGTCTTAAGAAAAAACCGACCCACTTGGTGGTGCGCCACAGGGTAGAGGTATAGTAACAGAAAAGGTTGGTATAGAAGCAAAGCAGCCGAATTGTGCTATAAGGAAATGCGTTAAGGTTCAACTTATCAAAAACGGGAGACAAGTGACGGCCTTCGCACCAGGAGACAACGCGATAGGTTTTATAGATGAACACGATGAGGTTGTCATAGAGGGTATCGGTGGAAGAATGGGTAGATCCATGGGCGATATCCCCGGTGTTAGATTCAAGGTCATAAAGGTTAATGGTGTCTCTTTAAATGAGTTGATTAAAGGAAAGATTGAGAAACCAATGAGACGATAGTTATGGAGAAAAAGGATAACATGACAAATAAGCAGTACACTTTTCCACTTCTACAGAAGTATGATCCTTCTGAGGTAAAGATAGAGGATAAGGGGTTAGCAAGGTACATCAGCTTAGAGCCTAAAGTGTATACAGGTGCACCTTATGCAAACAGACAGTTTGGTAAATCAAAGGTTTTCATAGTTGAACGTCTCATAAACAACATGATGAGAACAGAGCATTACAATGGTAAAAAGATGAAGGCATATAAGGCTGTGGAGGAGGCTTTTGATATAGTAGCAAAGAAAACAAAAAACAATCCAATCCAAGTTCTCATTGATGCGATTCAAAACGCAGCACCTAAGGAGGAGGTAACACGTCTTCATTTTGGAGGTATTTCTGTGCCAAAGGCGGTTGATGTTTCACCTCAGAGACGTCTTGACATTGCGCTTAAAAACATATGTATTGGTGCCGTGTCAAAAGGCAAGGTAACAAAGGGCGGAATAGCAGATCATCTGGCAGATGAGTTAATAAAGGCAGCAAAAAACGATACCTCATCGTTTGCAGTTTCTCAGAAGGAGGAAAAGGAGAGAATAGCTAAGTCTGCACGTTAAACCAATTTTTGAGGAAGATAGTATGGGAAGGAAGGAAGACAATATTAAGAAAGCAAAGGATCTTATGCATAAGCTTGATAGGATAAGGAACATCGGTATAGCAGCTCATATAGACCATGGGAAAACCACACTCTCAGATAACCTTCTCGCGGGTTGCGGTATGATGAGTGAGGAACTCGCAGGGAAACAGCTTGTTTTGGATTACGATGAACAGGAGCAGGCAAGAGGTATAACCATCAACACAGCATCTGCATCAATGGTGCATGAGTTTGAGGGAAACGAGTATTTGATCAACCTCTTGGATACTCCTGGACATGTGGACTTTGGTGGTGATGTAACAAGGGCTATGCGTGCTGTTGATGGAGCCATCGTTGTTGTTTGCGCTGTTGAAGGAGTGATGCCTCAAACCGAAACCGTTATACGTCAGGCTTTGAAGGAGAAGGTGAAACCTGTGCTTTTCATAAACAAGGTTGACCGTTTAATCAACGAACTTAGGGTTACCCCTGAGGAGATGCAACAGAGGTTTGTCAAAATCATAACAGATGTCAACCGTCTCATCAGCAGGATGGTGCCGGAGGAGTTCAAGGGTAAATGGGTTGTGAAGGTTGAAGATGGAAGTGTTGCATTTGGTTCAGCGTTCTACAACTGGGCCATCTCAGTTCCTTACATGCAGAAGACCGGTATGACGTTCAAAGACATTTATGAGTACTGTAAAAACAACGATCAGAAAACCCTTGCAAAAAAAGCGCCCATCCATGAGATTATACTTGATATCGTTGTTGACCATCTTCCTTCACCTAAGGAAGCCCAGGTTTACCGTATTCCTCACATATGGCGTGGTGATTTAAGCAGCCCTATTGGGAAGGGTATGGTGGAATGTAAAACTGATGCACCGCTTGCGGTGATGATTACCAAGATTATAATGGATCCTCATGCCGGCGAAGTAGCTGTTGGTAGAGTATACAGTGGTAAGATAGAAAGGGGACATGAGGTAAATGTTGTAGGTATGCCAAACAAAAACAGGGTTCAGCAGGTTAGCTTGATGGTTGGGGCAGATAGGATACCTGTGGATTTTGTGACAGCCGGCAACATTGTTGCGGCTACAGGTATACGTGATGCTATAGCTGGTAGCACGGTTACAGATGTTGAGGATATGGAACCCTTTGAAAGAATCGTTCATGTATCTGAACCCGTTGTTACGGTCGCTGTTGAGGCAAAACATGCCAAAGATTTACCAAAGCTTGTTGAGGTTTTAAGGTCGATATCAAAGGCAGATCCAAGCATTGAGGTGACGATTAATCAGGAAACCGGTGAACATCTAATGTCTGGTATGGGTGAACTTCACCTTGAGATTACAGAGTACAGGATTAAAAACGAGTATGGTGTTGATATTGTATGCTCTGAACCCATTGTTGTTTACAGGGAAACCGTTGGTAAAAAAAGTCCAAGATCATTTGAAGGGAAGTCACCAAACAAACACAACAGATTCTATTTTGAGGTAGAACCTCTGCCTAAAAGTGTGGTTGATGCGTTGTACAACAATGAGATTCCACAGGACATTAAGAAACACAAAAAGGAGGCAATCTCTAAACTGCAGGAACTTGGCATGGATAAAATCGATGCGAAAGGAGTCTTTGGAGTAGAAGGGCTTAACATTGTAACCGATGTGACAAAAGGTATACAGCATCTGTTTGAAACTAGGGAGCTTCTACTTGAAGCCTTCCGTGAGGTCATGAGAAAGGGACCAAGGGCAAATGAACCCTGTCAGGGCATACTTGTAAGGCTTGTTGATGCTAAGCTGCATGAGGATGCTATCCATAGAGGTCCTGCTCAGGTTATACCTGCTGCTAAAAACTCCATCAATGGTGCAATAACCACAGCAGATTTCATGTTGCTTGAACCGATGCAGAAGGTTTTCATAAGTGCCCCTCAAGAGGTAATGGGCAACGTCTACAGAGAGCTAAATCAAAGAAGAGCAGTTATACTTGATATGAAAACAGAGGGGGACATGGTCAGCATTGAGGCAAAGGCACCTGTGGCTGAGATGTTCGGTTTCGCTTCAGCTATAAGAAGTGCAACAGGTGGAAGAGTGCTTTGGAGTACAGAAAACATTGGATTTGAACCGTTGCCAAGAGAACTTCAGGATCAGGTAACCAGGCAAATCAGGGAAAGAAAGGGCTTAAAACCAGAACCTTACCCGCCAGATTACTACATGGATTAAAACCTTTTAATTCATTTCCTCCAAAACCAGAGTGATGACCAGTTTAACTGCTTTTGTCATTTCATCTAAACTCATCCCGTTTTTTGAGTCCATAGATTTTAGAGGAGGCACATGAACAAAGCAGACCTTGAGATCAGGATTACTGCTCTGTTTATACTTTAAAAGCCCATAAAAAGGTTGTTACAGATATACGTTCCAGCGAAGAAACTCTGCCGTGCAGGGATACCAGATTTTCTGATCTCCTTTGCTATATAATGCGTTGGGATGTCTGTTACCAGCAGAGAAGGACCATCAGGTTCTACTTTACTAAAAACATATCTCTTTCCGTTGTCACTTGACATACATCTGAGGTTTAAACCTATTTTTTCAACACGTATAAACCTTGTATTGGGGGCGAGACCAATGCTTAGTACAGCAACCGGTTTAACATCTTCAACAGCTTGCGTTACAACTGATATGGACTCATTCCATTCAACTGGTACACTAAGTCCAACGATGGATGCATTGTTTATCGTCTGGCCATTCAGAGATTCTGCTATCAGCTGCGCAGGGTTAACATTGTAGCCATTGAAAGGTTCAAAACCTGTTACTAGAACCGTTGCTGAGGGATTCAAGTCATCAGTACCATAGCATAGACTACTTAATGCTATGGCGGATAGTAGGAAAACAAAATACCGTTACAGTCACATGTTTTCTCATAACAGCGGCTCAGTACTCCTCGGTTATCCTATAGTGGTTGTGTTTCGGTTCATATATCTGACCGTTTCTCTTCAACCTTTCAAGTGCATCCTTTACCTTACTTGAATCTATACCCTGGATTTCTCCCTCACTTATTACGTCTTCTCTACTTGCTGTTCCATCAGGTGATTCACCGCTTAACTTCTTTATTATCTCCATAACCGTTAACATACGGTCATGCTGCGACCTGCTGATGCCTGTTGTTATAATATCTATATCAAACCGACCTGTTTCTCTATCAAGACCAACCCTTCTAAGGTATTTTTCTATGATGTTTATTGCTCTTTCTCCATCCTCTATTGTAACCTTATCACTTAATCTAACCCTTGCGCTTGCCTCAGCAAGCCTAACGAAAGCCTCAAGCTGCCTGGGAGTGAAGGGTATGGATTCCTCAGATGTGTTTCTTAAAGAAACATAGTATTCCTTGAGTCTCTCCAAAGCATCATCCTGCAGCACAGGGAAAACATTTCTTTTAGCATAGGCAACATATTTTCTTAGAAACTCTGGTTCAAAGAAGGGAGTTACTGGTTTCATCAGTTTCTCCTCCTCTTCCTCACTATATTCTGAATCCTTCAACCTACGACGACGTTGCTCATGTATCTCACCAGCCTTATGGGTCTTCAGTATATGAAGAGCAAGATTGCTATCTCTCTCCCTATTTGGTCTATCTATCATTGAGAATATAAGATCAAACCTTGAGAGCAGCGCAGGAGGCATGTTTATCTGCTCATGAATAGGCATGTACTCGTCAAACCTTCCAAGTTTTGGGTTTGCCGCTGCGAGAACAGCACAACGTGACTTCAAAGTAGCGTTTATACCTGCCTTTGCAACACTTATCTCCTGCTGTTCCATGGCTTGATGCAGCGCGCTTCTATCCTGTTCAGCCATCTTATCTATCTCATCGATACAGGCTATGCCCATGTCTGCGAGAACAAGTGCGCCAGCCTCAAGGGTCCAGTGTCCCTCACCAAACTCATCTCTCACCGCCGCTGCGGTTAAACCAGCAGCAGATGTGGCTTTACCAGATGCATATATGCTACGTGGAGCAAGCTTAGACATGTAGTTAAGCATCTGAGACTTAGCAGTACCGGGGTCACCAACAAACAGCATGTGTATATCCCCACGTATCCTTGTTCCATCAGGCATGGTTTTTGGTACACCACCAAAAAGCTGCAAAACCATGGCATCCTTCTCGGTTTCCATTCCATAAATCGTTGGAGCAATACTCTCTCTCATCCTCTCATAGAGCTCAGGGATTTTACTCACTTCAAGTATCTTCTGCTCATCCTCCTCTGTTATCTCAACCTCTTCAAAGGCCTGCTCCTGCTTCTCTATGCTCACTGCATGCATTATTTTATCAAAGGATGTTAACCTGTATGTGCCCCGTCTGCGTTGCTGCGACACCAAAACACCATTGACAACGATTCTGTCTCCTGGCGCGATGTCCCCAACAATGTCATCATCTATGTAAACACTTATCCTTTCAGGTTGGGCTCCACCACGTAAACCCTCAGGACTCTCCTGAACCTCTATCTTCTGAGAATCTACGAACGTTGAAAGAGATGATGAGAGTTTAAAAGATGAAGATCTTCCGCATCCACCCTGGTCCTCGTAGCATTCAAGCGGTTCCTTAAGAATATCCTCATCCTGCTCTACAGAGATGTGGGCGCCACACTTTTGACAGATAAAAACAGCGTTTTTAAGCTTCGGACGAACCTCCGTAACCTTCTTAACAAGCCCTTCCACAGCTATGAATCTACCAAGATGCTCAGCTCTAAGCCTCCTTATAAGTATATGCTGGATTTCAGGGAGATTGTATACCCTTAGATGCAGTTTCATCTCTTTATCAACAGCGACATCCACGTTGCTGAGAGCAAGCTCTGCGTTGAAAATAACCTTACTTGGATCAGTAAGCAGCATCTCAGCCATTTCATGATCTGCTTTGTCAATCTTCCAGTAATCCAAAACCAGACTTCTACGTTGAGGGTACTCAAGGGCAACATCCTCTATTTCAGCTCTACAGTACTCCATGAAGAAGTTTTCCCACCACCCAACAAGGTTTTCATCCTTCAGTAGATAAGCCATCCAATGCCCCCTTTCACGTAATACAGAACGCGTTAATTAAACTTTGGCGGGTACGAGCACGTCTCGAGTGGGTATGCAAGACGACAAATGACTTCCCATTTGCCTTCTCAATCCCGCAGCCCCTAGAGCATTGAGAGTCTGTGGTAGGGCTGCTCACTTCCGTGCCTGACCCGGTGCCCACAGCAGGGATGGATGCATGACCCTCCGGTCATGCACGACCATCGCCTCCAATCCCTAGGGACGAGATCTCATCGTCCGCAGATGGATCACCTGCCGCCAGACATACCGCCTCTTGACTTCGACTCCAGCGTATCGACGATTTCTGGTTGCAGGGAACGCCGAACTCCCCAGTCTAGCTCGTACCTTTCGCCGTTAAAGCAGACATCAAAGGCTACCTGTGTAAACCCTTACGTGCAGTGAAGAATCTGACAAATATCCACATCATCGAAACCGTTACAAACACCAACGAACCAGCCATGTAGAATAGTGATTGCTGAGCGTAGCCCATACTACCGCTGCCGAAGAATTTACCTGCATTGTAAGCGTTGAGGACAAGGAAAAACATGGAGATTGCTACGATGAAAAACATCATTAAATCTATGAAAAACATCAACCTCTCCTTTGTGTTCCTATCTAACCCAGACATTGAGATATCATTCATAGTAACTCCTCTCAGTCATATAAACCACAATATTTGAAGGTTGTGCTAAAAAAAATCACTGAGTTTCTTTATCTTAACCTTATCGTTTGTGAACAAGGACTGTATGGATTTCTCTATAAGTGTTATCCTCTGTTTAAGGTAATCAGGGAGATCGTACCTCTCAGACAACTCCTTGGAAATATTGAGGTATTTTTCCACAGATTTTTTATGAACCGTCAACGTCAGTTTCCCACCGCATTTCGGACAAACCCCCTTCAAAGGTACCCTCCTATACACTGTGTTACATAGAGGACAACGTATCGTTTGTTTACTAAAAGCACGGAGGTTACCAAGTAAATCAGGGAGAAAATGCCGTTCCAAAACCTTACAGGCAACATCAGCATCATCAACAGCCCTTATCAACATAGCAAGTCTAAGCTGAGCATCTATCTTATCCATCATTGTTTTCAAAGTCTTGTACGATGAGACAGTGGGCCCCCCAGATATATCGCTTGTATCATGGGTGAAACCGATTTTTTCATACTGAAGAGGGGAACCAAGCCTTGAAGCCACCAAGTCCATGAGGGATTCAACATCCTTTGGGTTTTTATGTAACACCGTAGTCTCATAGAATGCGAGAGGGTAACGGCAGGTTCCATCAATATTATGCGCTTCCTTATCCACCTCCCTTGGATCTATGCGGGTTGTCACAAGGAGAGGTAGATCCATTTTCCCACCTCTTTTGTCAGGGATATATGAATGTGAGAAATTCAACAAAGCGTCTAGGAGAAGCATAACGGCGTCCTCATCTCCATCGCAGTTTCTTCTCTTTGCAGCATGATAAAATGGGTGAGCAAAACCAACCTGCGCGTCAGTGAACCCTATTATTCTTCCAACAACGCCACCTGAGGTATGGGGAGCGAGACCAACAACAAGGTGGCCAACCAGGTCATCAACGTTTTCTGCATCATAAAAACCTTGGAGACCATAAAACTTTTCAAGTAGCTCATCAACGAATCGAGATACATTCAACAGGTAGTTGCCACATGACCTTGAGATGATCACATCCTGCACCTTTAGTTCACAGATCTGGTCGTTCTTTTCCAGCTCATTGCCCTGCCAGTCATGCGTGTAACCAAGCTCCCTGAGTTTTTCAATGGTTACACCAACCTCAGAGGGTTTGAAATGTGTTAATGGTGCATCGGTCATGTCAAATCTCGTGGTTCCGTCCTTGAAAACAAACACATCATGTTTTGCCCTCAGTATACCCTTCTCAAGGGGCTCGGGTGTTTTATCCTTCGAAATAGTTCCAATTACACCCTTTATCTTATCAGGTAATGTTCTCACACCAACGTTTCTCTGTGCCTTTTGCAACTCATCTCTAAGGTTTATCTTCTGCAGCTCCACTTTACCCGTCGCAACAGTGTGACCACCGCAGTCGCATCGTATTTTAAACGTGTTTCTACCGCAGTTTTCACATTTTCTGACACCAGCTTCAACCTCTATCATCTCCTTCTCAGCTGCATCCGTTATCAATCGTTGGTTGCCACCAAAGTTTCCAACTGGGAAAAGCACATGGGGTGGTGGCCTCATCTTCCTCGGTGAGGCCTTCTCTGGTCTACCCATACGTGCTCCAATTCTTGATGGTGCCCTCTTCCTGATGGTGACGCCAGACAGGGTTGAAACAAGCATCATCGTATCCGTTTTCTCATCATCCATCAAACTCTTAAACTTGGAGAAACGAGCGGTTTCAACGATTTTTTCATCATCAACATCAAGCCCGCAGCATCGAATCAGAGGGTAGGCATACCGCTCTATCAGGAGTTTACCGTTGCGTTCCCTATGCAAAGTGCCAAGCTCGATCAATATATCCTTTATACCGCTGTTTTTTGGTAGTCTCAAAACAATGTTTCCGTCGTTTAGTGAAACCTCACCATTTTCAAGTATATAAACAGCTAGATTCTCAACATCATTTTTTGAAACATCATGCCAGAAAAGGTTGTAGAAGGGATGAAGTGGTACATCGTATTTTTCTGAGAGAGCAAACGCATCTCTGGGTGATGGTTTCTGCAGATCTATCTCCCTGTTAAAATCTTGGTTCACCTTTTCCTTCACTGCCTTATCACTTTTTTCTATCTCATCAAAGGTGTTTTTCTCAGGTAAACAATCAAGTTTTTTCTGCAGCTCCTGAATCCACCATTCATAAACGTAGCTTGCATCCGACAACAAAGTGTTGTTCTCCATGAACTCCCCAAATGGGACAAGGATCTCCCCAAGGTCTATGATCTTTGAAACCTCATCTCTAACAAGGTTCGCTTCCTCCACGCCATTAACCTGGATAAGATCACCGTTTTTCAGCAAAACAATGGGCCCCTCTATACTATCACAAGGAGTACCTATGGTTCCTTTCCCTGGTCTCTCGGTTTTCATCTGTGTGCCAACCGCTATGAACTCATCGAGAATATACATGGTTGCGGGGTGTATTGCGGTTGATGCCAATCCGCAGGTTCTCCCACGGCCATACCTTAACCTGAAACCCCCTTTTCTTGATGGATGAGAAAGCACTGGTCTACCAGCGATAACGTCACCAATGTACTTTGATGAAGGCTCTATCGTCGGCACATCACCTGCTTGTTTGTCTTCTTCACCATTTTTTTTCTTTACAAACTGTTCCAGAAATTCCCAACCCTCAATCTTCAACCTGGAGACATGTTTCAGAATCTTGGGAGCCTTCAAGCATAGCCCTTCGGCCATAACAAGGCATGCACCTCCTCTCAATCTGTTGGTTTCAACCCTTGGGAGATCCCTGTAACCTGTTACTTCCTCATCCTCCGTTCCTTCACCGTTTATGCACACAGGGCAGTTGCTTGCTATAGCCTCTATCTCATCAACCGTGGGGAGATACTGAAGATGCTGAACCCTTTTATAAAGCGGTATCTCCTCCTTGTACCGTTCTATCTCTCCTTTTGTTGGGATGAACCTTCCTATTCCTAGCTCCCTTCTCACGATATCTGCAATGAGAACACTCATAGCCTGTCCTGTGCCACCGGCGCTCCTTATAGGTCCAGAGAAATACAGGTCAACATAGTTTGACCCATCCCTGTTTCTGCCTATCCTAACCTCTGCTATACCCTCCAGCGGTGCGACAAGAACACCCTCCGTTAATATAGCTAAACCAGTTCTTATCGCTTGATCAACAGCATCCTCCACCCTGCTGAATCTGTACTTTTTACCGCTTGCTATCTCCTTTGCTATCTCTATCGAAACCATCTCTCTGTCGCCGAGCTCATCGGTTAATCTTCTTATCCTTGAGGCGATACCCTTTGGACCAACCAGCTCCTCAACCCTTGCCGCAAGGTCCCTTGCCTGTGGAATCTCAACCTTTGTCTCTGGGTCTAAACCCTTCTCTCTAGCCTGTTCTGCAATACTGTAGCAGCGGTCAACCTCACTTTGAAGAACCTTGAAGTATCTTTTCATCTCCTCACTTAAAGCCTCGTTTTTCACGCTAATCTCACCCTTATGGTATGCTGTTTGTGAAATCCATGGTTGTTGCATTTCCACTTTTAAGGTCAACGATTGGTAGCTTAGCAGGATCAGGGATAAAATTAAGCATCTTCTGATAAGAGGTTTGAGCCTGCCACGATGATGCATTTACAAGGGTAACACCTCTGTATTCTCCTATGAATGAGAGATGAACGTGACCGGTTACAAAGATGTCAGGTATACGGTCTATCACCATATAATCCATGTGTTCAGGTGCGAGAGGGGTGTAGCCTCCGTAGATCGGTGCCAGATGTCTCTTACGTAAAGCAATCTTCATTATATCAACGGGTTTGTTGTACTTCAAAGTTGGTATGTTGGTAGCGAAATCCAATAGACTTAAACCATGGTAGGACAACACTTCAACACCATGTAAGGAGAAATAGCAGGGGTTGCCTGCAAAATAAACGTCTTTCCCAGAGAATAAATCCTGTAACTCCTTTTCAAACGCTGGCTGCGGCTCAGCGGGTCTAACAGCATCATGGTTTCCCGGCTGTATAATAATGGAGATGTGATCTGGGATAAGTTGAAACTGTTTAGCCAACTCCTCATACTGCTTGTAGATATCCTTAATGTAAAGCTCCTTCTCCTGGTTTGGGTAAATGCCTATACCATCAACGGTGTCGCCTGGCACAACTAGGTATTTTATTTTACCGGCAACATCACGTTGACGTTTGTTACCAACGTTTCCATTCAGCCATTTTATCATCATATTCCACTCGTCCGAGAGAAACATCTTGCTCCCCATGTGTATGTCTCCAAGGAATGCAGCATAAAGAGGCACCTCAGCAAAATGTTTCTCATGGGTTATTTGAATATCAGGGAAAGCAAGGTTTTTCACGACTACAAGATCACCGTTTCTACTGATAGCTCCTGTTATGCTGACAACCTCATCAACAACCACCTCCTGTGCCTGCTGGAGAAGCTGCCTTTCGCTGTTTGGAACAAGAAGTGTTGCAGTACCGTTTTCATCCTCAATCTCTATTATCATATGCCCTTTTGAGGTGGTGTGAACGCTGCTTACTATACCAACAAGATGCACCTCCTTGAGATACTGTTTTTTTATCTTGTCAAGAGGTATGGAATTTGTTACCGCTCTTCTCTGAGACTGAAACATTCTTTTTATCGTGTTGTACCTGGAGCGGAACAGTTTTATGAAATCATCAGTGCTTCCCTCGCAGGTGCTTCTTCCTGTAACATCCTTCAAAACCTTTATCTCAGGCTCATACTCCCTGGCAAGGGGTTTCCAACTAGATGGAGACTCTAAGGTTATTAGGTTATCAGGGCTGGAATCTACTTCTTCTTCATTCGTTTTCTGCTTCTCTGAACAAAGAAGGTTGTTGTTTTCCTCCACTGTTTCACTGGAGTCAGGTTTTTCCTCATCCATCTGCGTTGTGGTCTCCTGATCAACGGTTAGAAGCTCCTCAACCGCTTTAACATCAGACAACGTTAAAACCAGAGGGTATTCCTTAAGTTCTTTAAGAAGAAGGGAAACAAAACCCTGGGGATCCTCCTTGGAAGTTATGTAGTCAACCACCTCTGGTTGTACGAAGGTACCATGCTCCGAAAACAATCTAAGTATCTCTTTCATCCCCAATCACTAGAAACGACAAAAATGTAAAGCAAACCATGGTTTTTAGTCTTGTGGTTATTAGCTGCAAAAACGTGGAACAGATTATTCGGAATACCTCAAACCTCAAGGATATGGTCTGAGTAAACAACTACTTTTTCTCGTTATGCATAAGTTATTTTGATTCCGCTTCTATTCTCCTGTATGTCTTATAGTAGCAGAGCATAATTAGGGTGTAGGGAATGAGGAATGTTGGAATACGCATGAGATTCAAATAAAAATAATGTAGTTTAACCATGTAAGGTAAAACTGTTGTTAACGAATCAAAAACTATGAAGAAAAAAACAGCAACCCATATGAGATTTTTGATCTTTCTAGTCGTTAATACATGCAGAAGATATAACGTAACCAGAAAGATCATTAGATTTAAGATAAAAAATGAAAGCTGATAAGAAGCAGATCCTGCTGATAAGCTTACGAAGGAAGATACAGCCAAAAATACTATGACAAGCCATATACCCTTTTCAACCATGTCAACATGTTCTTTTCCAATTTCTGTTCTTCCTTTCCATAAAGTAAATAATCCCCAAAAAAAGAAAACCCATGACAGAACAACGATGGCCATTAGGGAAACATAACCTGCATAACCGCTGTCTATACCGTGATATGAATTTAAAATTAAAACAACGAGTTGCCATATTATCAATGTTGCAAAGGCGAAAGTCAAATATTTTAAACCCTTAGCAGTAAATGT
>JAGGZU010000042.1 GCA_021161865.1 Thermoplasmata archaeon | reverse complement strand
GGGTATAGGAGGACCTTTAGCTAAAAACGCATTGGAGAGGATACTCCCATGTTTGGACGGAGGTTTCTTTGGTCCAGGTTTCTCCCTAACTAAGGTTGGGGATTATACTGTCAGAAGAGTTGAAAACATGAAACTAGGTCCCTCCGTGATGTGGATAGACAGCTGCCTGTGTGGTAAAATAGGAGGAGTGTACCCCAAAAACTCGATATCCATGGCGTTTGTTCACGCTGGAGTAAACGCTCTGATATCATCCCCGATGGAATCCAACATTGGGGGCGGCTACCTTGAACCAAAGAAACACCTCTATGATACACCATGGTCCGTTGCAAAGGCTTATCTAAACACGACAAAGAATGCAAAGAAGGGGATTTACCCTGATCCTCACTTTGGATATCTACTGTACAGCGACCTATGTAAGGGGCTGGAACAGAACAAAACCATTGGTATGGCGTTTAGAGATGCAAAGAACATGTATCTGCCAAAGGATGCAAACTGGACACTATGGTGGGCTCCACCTCTTATAACAACAGGTAACTCATTGCTTGACACACAGATTTGGCATCAGAGATACGAACAGTTTAAAGAAACCGCTGATGGACAAAAGGATAGAGTAATTAAAAACAAGTACTTTGAGTTCCAGGAGTTCTGTCTATACGGCGACCCAGCGTTTAACCCATACACACCAAGCGAAAAATAAAATCAAACTCTTTCTTTTTTTTTAATTTTTATTCCGATTCATCGTAATCATTATTCTTAACGACCTTAGCTGCCGAAACTATCTTATCCCCTTCGTTCAACCTCATTATTCTGACACCCATTGTGTTTCTCCCCTGTCTTCTAATGTCTCCAACAGGTACCCTTATCATCATCCCATCCTTGCTGGTGAGCATGATCTCATCATCATCCTTCACTTCCTTTACAAAGATCACTTTTCCATTTCGTTCGTTGGTTATTATCGTCCTAACACCCTTGCTTCCTCTGTGTGTCTTTCTATACTCAGAGACAGATGTCCTTTTACCGTAACCATTCTCTGTTATAGTAAGTAGATCACCTTCTTCTCCAACGACAGCAAGAGACACAACCTTATCATCTGGGTCTAGTCTCATCCCGATAACACCTCTTGTTATCCTGCCCATAGGTCTAACCTCTTTTTCACTGAATCTACATGCCTGACCGTTTGCAGATGCAATTATAATATTCTGCTTACCATCTGAGAGTTTTGTGCCTATGAGTTCGTCATCTTCATCAAGTTTTATTGCACGTATACCATTTACCCTTACATTCTTGTACGCTGACAGCATGGTTTTTTTAATCAACCCCTTTTTGGTGACAAAAACCAGATAGTGTTCATCATCAAACTCATGAATAGGTATAGCGGTTTCAACAAACTCTCCCTCCTCCAACCTCGGAAGCAGGTTTATTATGGCTTTTCCCTTGGAATGCCTTCCACCTTCAGGTATCCTATACCCCTTTAACCAGTATGCTTTACCATGGTTTGTGAAAAACATTATATAATCATGCGTCGAGGTGATGAAGGAATCGACAACTATATCCTCCTCCTTAGTCTGCATCCCCACAAGCCCCTTTCCACCACGATGTTGAGTCTTATAGGTTTCCACAGGAATACGTTTTATGTAACCACTGTTGGTTATAGTAACTACGACATCCTGCACAGGTATAAGATCCTCTAACTCTATACCAATCTCTCCTTCAACTATCTCGGTTCTTCTCTCATCACCAAACTTATCCTTTATTTCAAGAAGCTCCCCTTTTATCTCATCCAGTATATTCTGTTTGCTGCTTAACAGCTCACGTAATCTCTCTATAAGCTGTTTTGTGTCGTTGTAGTCCTTTTCAACGCTTTCCATCTCAAGACCTGTAAGTTTCTGCAACCTCATCTCAAGAATTGCCTTCGCCTGTTTCTCAGAGAGAGAAAATCTTTCCATCAACCTGTTTCTAGCCTCTTCAACCTCCTTGCTTCCTCTAATAATCTTTATAACCTCATCGATGTTTTTTAAAGCAATCATCAACCCTTCAAGGATGTGAATCTTCTCCTCAGCCTTCCTTAAATCAAAGTTTGTTCTGCGTGTAATCACCTCAACCCTGTATCTTATGTAGTGCTGAATCAACTCTTTAAGCGTCAAAACCTTTGGTTCACCATCCACTATAGCAAGGTTGAGTATACCAAAGGTTGATTGCAGATCTGTGTGTTCAAAAAGTTGATTCAGAACAACATCCTCTATTGCATCCCTCTTCAACTCAATGACTATACGCATACCTTTACGGTCACTTTCGTCTCTTAAATCCGAGATTCCCTCTATCTTCTTATTTTTCACAAGTTCAGCTATATTCTGCAGAAGATTTGCCTTATTCACCTGATAGGGGAGTTCAGTCACAATAATCCTTTTTCTCTCCTCTCCTTCTATCTCAGTTCTGGCTCTAACCCGAACGAGTCCTCTCCCTGTGGAGTATGCATTTAAAATCCCCTCTCTCCCATAGATTATGCCTCCTGTTGGGAAGTCCGGTCCTTTGATAATCCCCATGAGTTCATTTACCTCAATGTCTTCCCTATCTATAACCGCTATAATGCCATCTACAACCTCAGAGAGGTTATGAGGGGCCATGTTGGTAGCCATACCAACCGCTATCCCAGAGGAACCGTTTACAAGCAGATTTGGGAGAGCCGCGGGTAAAACCTCAGGTTCTTTAAGGGAACCATCAAAGTTGTCCATCCAGTCTACAGTATCCTTCTCTATGTCTTGGAGCATGAGTTTTGTTATCTTCGCCATCCTCGCCTCAGTGTATCTCATGGCTGCAGGGGAGTCACCATCCACTGAACCAAAGTTTCCCTGCCCGTCTACAAGAGGATAACGCAGTGAAAAATCCTGAGCCATCCTCGCCAATGCATCATAAACCGCTTGGTCACCATGTGGATGATATTTACCAAGGGTTTCTCCCACTATACGGGCAGATTTCTTGTAGGGTTTCTCATGGGTTAAACCCATCTCATGCATTGCATAGAGGATTCTTCTATGAACCGGTTTCAAACCATCCCTTACATCTGGGAGGGCACGACTCATTATAACACTCATCGAGTAATCTATGAACGCCCTCTTCATCTCACTCTCAATGGCTCGAACCAACTCCCTCTGTGATACATCTTTATCCATAGACTCACCTAAATATCCAGATTCACCACTTCTTTGGCGTGAAGTTTTATAAACTCTCTCCTAGGCTCAACCTTTTCACCCATTAGTATGGTGAAGAGTTCATCCGCCTTTATTGCATCCTCAACGGTAACCTTTATCATTATCCTTCTATCAGGGTCCATAGTGGTTTCCCAGAGCTGCTGCGGGTTCATCTCACCTAAACCCTTATACCTTTGTATGGTTACACCAGTGTCCCCCATCTCCTTGAGTTTCATCTGCAACTCTCTATCAGAGTAAGCGTACTCAACCCTTTTTCCCTTACTTATTTTATAGAGAGGGGGTTGAGCTATGTAAAGGTAGCCTTCCTCTATCAATGGACGCATGTATCTGAAGAAAAAGGTGAGCAGCAGCGTTCTGATGTGTTCTCCATCAACATCTGCATCGGTCATCAATATTATCCTATGGTATCTTGCGTTTTCTAAATTGAACTCCTCCCCTATGCCTGTGCCTATAGCCGTTATCAACGCCAGGATTTCATTGTTTTTCAATATCTTATCCATTCTAGCCTTCTCAACGTTAAGGATTTTTCCCCTCAATGGCAGTATCGCCTGAAACTCCCTGTCACGTGCTTGTTTAGCGGAGCCACCGGCTGAGTCTCCCTCCACAATGTAAAGCTCGGATTTACTTGGATCCCGGGATGAACAGTCAGCCAGTTTTCCAGGGAGAGCAGAAGACTCGAGCAACCCCTTTCTCCTAGTCAGTTCTCTTGCTTTTCTCGCTGCCTCACGGGCACGGCTTGCCATCATAGCCTTATCTATGATTGTCCTTGCGATGGATGGATTCTCCTCAAAGAACTCGCTCAGCTTCTCATAGGTGACGCTTTCGACTATCCCTCTAACCTCTGAGTTACCGAGTTTTGTTTTTGTCTGCCCCTCAAACTGTGGTGATCTAACTTTACATGAGATTATCGCTGTTAATCCTTCACGTACATCCTCACCACCAAGTGAGTAGTCTTCTTTCTCAAATATCTTGTTCTTTCTTCCATAATCGTTTATTACTCTTGTTAAAGCTCCTTTGAAGCCAGAGAGATGGGTACCGCCTTCATGGGTGTTTATGTTGTTTACGAAGGTAAAGATATTTTCTGTAAAACCATCGGTGTGTTGCATTGATATCTCTACTTCTACATCTTCTTTTGTAGCTTTTATGAATATTGGTTTAGGATACAGAGGATTCTTATTTCTATTTATATATAAAACAAACTCGTTGATTCCACCATCATATTTAAAAACATCCATCTTACCTGAACGATGATCCACAAGCTCTATCTTTAAACCACCGTTGAGAAAAGCCAACTCCTTAAGCCTGGCGACTATAGTATCATAATCAAACTTTACAGTCTCAAAAATTTCATCATTCGGCAGAAAGGTAACCGTAGTACCTGTTTTATCAGCATCACCTAAAACCTTAAGCTCAGTCACAGGAACACCATACTCGTACCTCTGGAAATACTCCTTACCTTCCCGTCGCACCTTCACTTCCAACCATTTAGAGAGAGCATTGACCACAGAAACACCGACACCATGCAACCCACCAGAGACCTTGTAAACGCTTTTATCAAACTTCCCACCAGCATGCAACGTTGTCATAACCAACTCTACACCAGACTTCTTGTATTTTTTATGCTCAGAAACAGGAATACCTCTACCATTGTCTTCTATCGTAACGGAACCATCCTTGTTCAACGTAACCGTTATCTCCGAGCAATACCCCGCAAGCGCCTCATCTATAGCATTGTCAACAACCTCATAAATGAGATGATGCAACCCTCTCTCATCCGTGCTACCAATATACATTGCAGGGTTTTTTTTCACCGCCTCAAGACCCTCCAGAACCTGGATGGCATCAACATCATACCTACTTTCGTTTGTTTTTTTCATATCCTCACAAACCTTGAGAAAACCTTCTAATCCATCACACTATCGTACATCCCATTTTACAGTCTTATATGGAGTAAACAATATGGAGTAATACCTAATAAATGTTCCTCTTAATCAGCAGTCTAAAATACAAAAAACCGCTTACATCATTGGATGATTATAAACGTTGACCTTCACATTCACTCCCACTTCTCAGGTGCAACCAGCACCTCTATGACAATAGAAACCCTTGCCAGGGAGGCACCAAGGAAAGGCATCGACGTTGTTGCAACCGGTGACTGCCTGCACAGTGAGTGGCAAAGAGAAATAAAACAATGTGAAAGGATTGACGAGGGAACCTTTCTACTTGGAGAAACAAGGTTTATACTTACCACTGAAGTAGAGGATAAAAATAGAGTACATCATTTGCTTTTATTTCCTTCTTTTTCATCGGTTGATGATTTCAAAGAACGAATAACCAAGTTTTCATCAAACATCGAAACCGATGGTAGACCAAATGTGAGTTTAAATGGTGAGCAGATAGCAGAGTTTGCAAAGGATGTTGATGCGTTGATTGGGCCAGCACACGCTTTTACTCCTTGGACAGCAATGTACGCTTACCATGACTCTCTTTCAAGCTGCTACGGAGACCTAACCAGATACATCTCATTCCTTGAACTGGGTTTAAGTGCAGACAGCAACTACGGAGACCGTATATCTGAGCTTCACAGGTTAACCTTCCTCACAAACTCAGATGCCCACAGCCCCTACCCTGTTAGACTCGCAAGAGAGTTCAACCGTATGAGTGTGAAGGAAGCAACCTACAGGGAAATCAAAAACGCTATACTAAGAAAAAACGGTAACAGTGTTACCTTAAACGTTGGTTTACCGCCTCAGGAGGGGAAATACAATGAGTCTGCATGCATCTCATGTTTCCGTCACTACACACTTGATGAGGCTGTTAAAAGAAGATGGCGTTGCATATGCGGAGGGAGAATAAAAAAGGGTGTGAGGGACAGAGTCAATGAACTCGCTGATCTACCAGTCCCAAAACATCCGGAGTATAGACCCCCTTACCTCCACATCATACCCCTCGCTGAGATAATAGCGAAGGCTTTAGGGCAAAACAGCACCTTCACAAAAAAGGTGACAAAACGGTGGACTGAGCTAGTAGATGCGTTTGGTAGCGAGGTTAACATACTTCTGGATGCAGACATTGAAGAGATATCAAAGGTAACGGTGCCAGCGGTTACAGAAGCAATAAAAGCATTCAGGGAAGGAAAGGTGATTATTCACCCAGGTGGAGGCGGCAGATATGGGACAATAGAGCTGCCCAACGAGGAAGAAAGAGATACTGTGAGGGATAAACAGAAAACACTGAGCGACTTCCTGAAAACGTAGCTTTTTAAACCTTTTTCAGAATCTTCAGAGCATCCACAGCATCCTTTGCATAAAAATCTGCACCAAGGGTTTTAACAGTTTTTTCATCCAAAGAAGCTCCACCTCCAATCACCACAACCTTCAGATTCTGTTTTTTCAAACCCTCCGTAACCTCCTTTATCCTTGGCGCTGTTGTTGTCATCATCGCTGAAAGGCCCAAAGCCTTTGGTTTAAAACGTTTCACAGCCTCAACAATCTTCTCTGTTGAAACATCCTTACCAAGGTCTATCACATCAAAACCTGAGCTTCTCACAACAGCTGCAACAATGTTTTTACCAATATCATGCACATCTCCTTTGACAGTAGCGATTATAAACATCTCCTCACCCTTTTTTTCACCCAGTTTTCTCTCAATCAAATCAAAGGATGGTTTTGATGCCTGAGCAGCAAGGATAAGCTGCGGCAAAAAAATCTCGCCAGAGGAGTACATTTCACCTATCTTCTCCATAGCAGGTTTCAAATGCTTGTCAACAACCTCAAGGGGCTTACTATGCTTCAGCTCCTCCTTTACAATATTCAATAACTCCTCCTTTTTCCCTGAAAGAAGAACCTTGACTATCCTATCCTCAGTTTCAACCCTAGCCTTAGGCAACCCCTTTTTGCCGAGAATTATGAGCGCAGCATCAAGGTTTTTAATCAACACCTCATCAAGTGGATTCATTATAGCTGCATCAAGACCCTTCTCCAAGGAGAGAACAAGGAAAGCAGCATTGAAAAAGGATTTATCAGGTAAACCAAAGGAGAGATTGGAGAGGCCAAAAATGGTTTTAAAACCCAGTTTTTTGATATACTCCAAGGTTTCGAGGGTAACCCTAGGGTTACCACCTGCACCTAATGACAAAACAATGGGATCAAAAAATATCCTCTCCTTGTCAAGTCCTTTTTTCTCCATAAACTGGAGAGCCCAATCCACGCTACTTTTACGCTCCACGAGACTATGGGGAACATCACCACCCATTGAAAGCACTATTAAAACACCACCATATTTTTTAACAAGATCCGTTTTAAACCCAAGCTCTTCCTCAGCAGCTCTAGATGAGTTCACAAGAGGTCTCCCAGGGTATATCTTCATAAGTCTCTCAAGAAGCTCAGGTGTTTGAACATCCAAGGATAGGGGAACACCAACCTTGTAGACAAGGGATAAAATCACCTTCTCCATGAAATCACGGGGTACATTGCTTTCTATGCCAAAGTTTATATCCAGGATATCTGCACCTGCCTCAACCTGCTTCCTTGCATCATCGATTATGTAATTCAAATCCCTTTTTTCTACAGCCTCCTTCAATCTTTTTCTCCCTGCAGGATTAATCCTTTCTCCTACAATTACAAAGTCATCAAAGTCCACTGTTTTTAATGTTGAGGAAACCGCGGAACACCTCCTTTTTTTCCTGGAGACAGGTGAACGTTCACCTAAGGTCTTTCTCATCTGCCTAATATGTTCAGGGTTGGTTCCACAGCAACCACCAATGATGTTTGCTCCATACTCCCAGTAGGAGTCCATGTGCAAGGCAAACTCCTTTGCTCCAACAGGATACACAGTTTTTCCATCCTCCAATACAGGCAACCCAGCGTTTGGTTCTACAGATAGAAACTTGTTTGAATGTTTTGCAAGTTCTTGGAAAACAGGAAGCATTTCCTCCGGACCCAACGTGCAGTTTATACCAATGCAGTCAACGTCAAGGTCATTGAAGGTTAAAGCAAAGTTAAAAGGGTCTGTACCTGTTAGCGTTCTCCCGTTTTCATCAAAGGTGAGATGAGCCACAAGGAAAACATCCTTGGAAACCTCACGTACTGCAAGAACAGCCGCTTTGAGTTCCAACATATCTGAGAAGGTTTCAAGTATTATTCCGTCAACACCCTTTTCAACCATGATTTTAGCTGTTTCAAAATAGTTGTTGAAAAAGAAATCAAAACCTTCTTCTCCCAATGGATAGGGGAGTGCACCTGTTGGCCCAATATCACCAAAAACCAGTGTTTTTCCCTGAGCAGCCTCTTTTGCTATCTTAACTCCACTTTCAACTATCTCCTTGTGTTCTTCTACACCAGACTGCTTCAGCTTGTAGGGTGTTGATCCAAAGGTGTTTGTTATGATGATGTCAGCTCCCGCGTTAACATAATCCTGGTGAACACCTTTTACAAGTCGTGGATCTCTAAGGTTTAACACATCAGGTGGCAGATCACCTTTGAACCCTCTTCTAACAAACTCTGCACCATAAGAGCCGTCAAGCAGAAGCACCCTTTCTCTCAGAATTTCATTTAAATCATTTCTGTTCAAGTTTTTTCCTCCATCCAATCAAAGCTGAAACCGTTTTTCTTGGAATAAAAATATACGACTCCTCCTTAACCTTTATCCCAAGTCTTCTACCATCTAAAACATCCAATATCCACTGGTTTAACTGCAATGGTAAATCAACGTAACCTGGTGATATCCTTGCTCCAGCGACATATTGTGTCTCCTCATCCTTAAGCATTCTATCCACTTCTCTAACCGTGTACTCTGCAAACTCAGATGCAACTGAATCCAAAAAAAAGGATAGCAGCTCATCTCCTTTATGATGTGCATCCTCTATCAATGAATCGACAGCTTCGCCAAGTGTAACAAGTAAAATGGTTACTTTTTCACAATTTCTTAGATGCCTCTCCACGAGTTTACCAGTGAGTTTTTTGTTAAGTATGGTTAAAGTGTTGTTCCAGTGACATGGAACCGTTTTAACTATTGCAACAGGTTTTGAGTTTTCAACAACAATATTAAACGCTTTGTTGTAGTCTTCTTTGAACTCTTCGGGTATACTGGTGACGCCTTTGAACCCTAATCTTGATGCTACTACTGCCTCTGGAACCTTTATTCTTTTTGGATCTACTTTTATGACCCTTATTGTTTCAGAAAGCATCTATAGATTGTATCAGATAAGTTCTTTAAGTATTCTATCCACACTCGCCCATCTGTCCATAGTGTAAAAATGTATGCAAGGAACCTTATCCATGAGTTCCCTGCACTGCTTCACCGCGTAGTTAACACCTATTTCAATAATCTCTTTTTTATTATCCCTATTGTCTTCGAGTTTTTTAACCAAAGAATCTGGCATAGAGATGTTCCCAAGTCTTTTCACAATGTTCAGCGTGTTGTAACTCATTATAGGCATTATTCCCGGTATGATAGGGATTTTAACCCCTATTTTTTTTGTTTTTTCAACAAAATCAAAGAAAACCCTATTGTCGAAAAAAAGCTGAGTTACAGCAAAATCAGCACCCTTATCCACCTTGGCTTTGAAGTTAAGAAGATCTCTCTTCAAATCCTTCTTACCATCTTTTGTCACACACTCTGGATGCCCCTCAGGGTAGCATGCAACCCCTATACAGAAACGTTTACTGTGTTTTTTTATCTCCTCAATGAGGTCAGAGGCGTGTTTAAGACCTTTTGCCTCAATTGAATCATTTGGTAGATCGCCACGGAGTGCTAGTATGTTTTCTATGTTAAAGTATTCTATTACATCAAGGGTTTTAGACAACTCCTTTTTTGGTGTTGATATGCAGGTTAAATGAGCAACAGCCTCCACCTTGTACTTCTGTTTTATGATAGCTGCCAGAGGTATAGAAGTGGTTCTTGTTTTTCCCTCAGGATTGTAGGTTACGCTGACAAAAACAGGGTCGTATTTTATTAGATGTTCAACGGTGTCAAATATGTTAGAGAGATGACGCTGTATAGGTATGGTTTCTGGTACACCTGTCTTCGGTGGAAAAACCTCAAGGGAAAACCTCGTCCCCGTGCTTTCACCGAGAATATCCGTTATCTTCATGGGCATAGCATTCCATATAAACTTTTAAAATTTTACACAAGTTATATTCCAGGTTTTCTGCCACCTCAGTATGGGTACTTTTTACCCAAAACCTCCGTTGATGAGAGTGCAGCTACAGCACCTTCTGCACATGCTGTTACTATCTGTCTAACTCCACCAGTTATGTCTCCCGCTGCATAAACACCTTTAACATTCGTCCTCTGCCAGACATCTGTGACAACATAACCATGTTCATCGAGTTTAACCCCAAGTTTTTTAGCTATCTCATTCTGCGGTTCCTCACCAACAGCAACAAAAACCCCTTCAACCTTCATCTCTTTTTTCTCATCATTCCTTAGGTTTTTGATTACTACACTTTCTACGGCATCTTTTCCGTTTATACTTTCAACAACGGTGTTTAAAATAAACGTTATGCCCTTCTCCTTTCCTTCCTTCTGCAGAGCCTCCTCAGCTCTTAATGCATCCCTCCGGTGTATAAGGTAAACCTCTTTGCATCCTATCTGTTTCAGATAGATGGCATCAAGCAGAGCAGTGTTGCCCCCACCTATCACAGCAACCTTTTTTCCTTTGAAGAAGAAACCATCGCATGTGGCACAGTAAGATACTCCTTTTCCAGCAAACTCCTCTTCACCCTTAACACCAAGTTTCTTGTAGGTGGCACCTGTGCAGAGTATCATCGCTTTTACACTATAGGTTCCCTCAGATGTGACAATGGAGAAACCGCTATCCGTTTTTTTAATCTCTTCTACCTTCTCCCCCACATGGAAATCCACGTACTTCTTAGCATGTTCCACAAACTTCTGTGATAGCTCCATCCCGTTTATACTCTCAAAACCAGGGTAGTTTTCTATCTTTGGAGCAGTAGCGGTTAAACCACCCCCCATTCCTTCATCGAAAAGAACCACTTTTATACCTGATCTACCAGCATATATCCCAGCGGCACATCCTGCAGCACCAGCACCTATTATAGCAACCTCATAATCATCTGTTGTAGCCGTCTATATCACCCCTTTACCTCTGTCGAGACGAGATGTGTGTATCACCAGACCCTTTTTAATCCTTTCATCTACCAAAACTCTCTTAACCTTAAGTTTGGTCATTTTTTGACAAACTTTATATTTTAAAGGTTATTTGCATACACGGCATGGTTGATATTGAAGAATTTGTGAAAGGGAAAGGCTTCAATCTACTTGAGGTTACAAAGAGTGTAGATGAACGTTCGATAAAAAACAATAGACCTCCTGAGACCATAGATGCTGCCTACGTTGAGAAGGAGGGTGTTGTTTATTTACTCAAACTGAGTGGAACCATTGAGAGGATAGGGACCAAGGAGTACTGGGAAAAGATAATGGAATATAAGGCAACAGAGAAATACGTTGCCAAAATCAATACTTCCATAAAACATACAAAGGATTTGGCGAACTGCGGATTATGTGATGAACACAAGAACACAACAGCATTACTAAATGTAGTGGCAACAAACAGATGTGATTTGAGGTGTTGGTACTGCTTTTTTTATGAGGAAAAGGCAGGTTTTGTTTATGAACCCTCCATCAAAGACATAGAAAAAGGAATCAAGATTGCTAGAGATATAAACGGATACACTCCACCCATACAGATAACTGGAGGAGAACCAGCGCTTAGAGAAGACATAGATAAGATAATTCGTATATCCAAGGAACTTGGATCATCTCACGTTCAACTCAATACAAACTCTGTTTCACTTGGGATAGACTACTATGAAGACCCTAAAAAAGCTGTGGAGAAAACAACAAAGTGGAGAGAGGCAGGAGTCAACACTATTTACACCTCATTTGATGGAGTTACACCAGATGCAAACAGCAACATAAAGAACCATTATGAGATGCCATTTGCCCTTCAGGCTTACAAAGAGGGGGGTATAAGAAGCATCGTTCTTGTCCCAACAGTAAGTCAACTTAATCTAAAAGAGATGGCAGATGTTGCAAGGTTTGCCATACACAACGTGGAGAGAGGTATAAAAGGTGTAAACTTTCAACCGATATCTCTTGTTGGATACATCAAAAAGGGAGACAGGGAAAAGTTGAGGGTTGTACAGTCCGATATTGTTGATGTTTTGAAAAAGAATTTTGGCTTCGGCATGGAAGCATGGTACCCTGTACCATGTGTGGCTGCGCTGGCTGATGTGATTGGAAAAGAACCGCATGTGCACTTCTATAACAACGAGAAATGTGGGATAGCAACATATGCATACGTTGATAGGGAGAAAAAGAAACTTGTGCCTATAACCGAGTTTGTCGAGGTTGACAGATTTTTAAGAGACATGAAGGAACTTCACGACAGTTTCCTTGGAAAGATTATTTTTGGATTAAAACTTGCACCAGATGCAGTTAGGTATGGAGGATT
>JAGGZU010000053.1 GCA_021161865.1 Thermoplasmata archaeon | reverse complement strand
GGATACATATGAAGAAGCTAATATCGATTCTCTACGTCATCATTATCCTCATTTCAACATTTGCTACAATCAATGCAAGACAAACCCCTCCTCTAAACAACGATAAAACCCTTCCCTACATAGTTGAACTGACAGCACCATCAGTCGTTGAGTACACAAGGATGATAAAAGAAAAAATGGGTGAGCGAAACATACTCTCAGATAAACAAGGTTTTGGACAAAAAATCAAAATAATCATAGCGGAATACAAACAGAACATAACCAATCTACATCAAAGAGTAAAGAACATCATAGCAGACCACCTTAGCAACAAAAAGGCAATGGTGAAAAAAGAGTTTTTTACCCTTATAAACGGTTTATCCGTTGAAATACCAACCTCCTTGAAATCAACGTTGGAGAAACTGCCCTTTGTTAAAAAAATATACCCTGATTACAGGGTTCAAACGTTACTGAATGTCTCCATACCTCTCATAAGTGTGGACAAGGTATGGAACCTGAGGGATGGTATTAACCAAAACATAACCGGTAAAAACGTGACAGTAGCAATCGTTGACACAGGTGTGGACTATCATCACCCGGATCTAAACAGCAGCTACTCTGGGGGATACGATTTTGCAGACACAGTTGACATAAACCATGATGGAGACTTAAATGATAAGTACAACCTCGACCCAAATGGATCATACCATGAATGGGATTTCCAGGTTGACAAAAACGGAGATGGTGACTTGGATGACAGCTACTCCCTAGCTCCAGATGGAAAATACTTTGAGGAAGACCCCGACCCCATGGATGACAACGGGCATGGAACACACTGTGCTGGGATACTTGTAGGTGATGGAACAGCATCCAGTTATAAATACCGTGGAGTAGCACCTGATGCAAAACTATATGTTTACAAGGCACTCAACGCGTATGGTGGAGGAGATATAAGCGACATAATGACTGCTATAGAGATGGCTGTTGATCCAAACAGAGATGGTGACACCTCAGATCACAGAGACATAATCTCACTGAGCGTAGGAGTAGTGGGGCAGGAGGGAGATCCAGATGATATCCTAAGTCAAACCGTTGACAACGCGGTTGATGCAGGCGTTGTTGTGGTAGTAGCAGCTGGAAACGATGGACCAACGCATCACACCATTGTTTCACCAGCCTGTGCAAGAAAAGCCATAACCGTGGGCGCCTCAACCCACATCAAAGATAGCCACCCTAGTGGTGGACCGGATCATATAGCTATATACAGCTCAAGAGGACCATCAAAAATCTACTCGATAAAACCCGATGTTGTAGCACCCGGCGGAGATGTTGACAGAAACTCACATGACTCAAATGTAAGGTATGCTTCCGGTGTTGTTTCTACATTGCTTCATGGTAAGGATATTGGTAAAAAGGTTTCACAGTACTATACAAGACTGGGTGGAACATCTATGGCCTGTCCACACGTTGCAGGAGTAGCAGCGTTAATCAAACAGAAACACCCTGATTGGACTCCACTGGACATCAAAGCCGCATTACGTTACACCGCAAAGGACATTGGTTACTCCATTGAAGATCAAGGTTTTGGCAGAGTTGATGCTTTAGAGGCGGTGAAACTAACAACACCTCCACCAGCGGCGTTCCTGTACAACATAAATGCCAAAAATGATGTGCTTTCAATTAAGGGAACAGCAACCGCGCACGACCTGTTAAACTACACGCTTTACTACAAATACATCGGTAGAACAGGAGCAATAGACACATTTGAATACCCAGGGAATTGGGTTAAAATATGTGACAAAGAAAATAAGGTTGTTGACAACATTCTATACAACTGGAATACAACGCTTCTTCAGAGTGGATGGTACCTTATAAAACTGGTTGCTGAGGATACACAACACAGAATAGGTTATGACCTCCTGTTCACATACATAAGAAAAGATGGTTTAAAGATACATGCACCAGATAATGTATTTGAGGGCGAAAAATTCAACGTTAGCATAACTAATGGAAATGGAGACCCGGTTAAAGGTTTTATAATATTCAATGCACCCCTGAGGATACCAAAGATAAGATATGCTGACAAAGCAGACTTCAGAGCATATCCCATACTAAGAAATGTTGAAAGTATAGATGCGACAGTACATGTAATTGTTTTTTCAGACCAGCTTATTATAGAAAAAAAAGTAATCCATATCCATAACCGTTAATCACTTAATGTATCCTCCCCTGCTTTGAAATACATCTGAAGAGAATTATAAAGATCTTCCATGCCAAGGTAGTCTTTGCTGCTTACAAGGATGGGTGAAATAGATTCACCAAAATGCTGCAGCAGAAACATTAGCTGTTCACTCAGCTCCCGGTAAACCGAAGCCTTCTCCATTGTTATTTTATTATAAAGCTGTTCATCCAAGGATGACCAATTCTCTATCACCCTTTTATCATCCTTTGAAAGAAGATCACATTTACTGAACAGGTTCACAACAGGTACGCCAAGTCTGAACCTTGTGGTTAAAGAGAGTAAAAGCTGTGTCACAAAGCCTGAAGCCGTCTTTGTCAACACAGGATCAAGAAGGTAAGCCACCATAGACCTCTGTGGATTCAAATATGATACAATGAAACTACCAGCTTCTCTGAACACAAAAAGCTCAATCTGTCCAGGAGTATCAAGCAGGACATACTCGGTTTTAAAGGACTCTATACTCTCCTTCAAATCCTTGGCATTCAAGGCCATCATATCAGCGCACACTATCTGCGCACCATTTGGTCCAAGGTCAAACTCCTCCATCACCTTCTTCAAGGAAACCCAGTCCCTGATGTCAACATCTGGCGTATATGGGAGAGACTCAGCCCCCGGGTCAAGGTTTACAACTATCGCATCTAAACCCTTGAGGTTAAACCATTCCCTGAAAGCTCCAGTAAGCGTTGACTTACCTGAACCAGCAGTTCCAACCATATAGGCGAAAACACGTTCATCAGTCATATTTCACCCACAGAGCTGCTTAATATGTTTAATCCTTTTTTCAATCAACTTTTTTGTACCAATGTCATGCCTAATAAATATGTGATCTCCTTCCACATGCTTTAACCCTTTTTCACACAACTGCTCAGCCTCAAAAATACTTTCACCCAAACCAACTACAGCAAGTGAGCGAGAGGAGGTGGTGTAGACCACATCATCTTCTTTATCCACAGATGCATAGAACAATAATGCCCCAGTCTTTTTTATCCCTTCTTCGTCAACATGTATGGGTTGATGAACCATACTCTTTACACCATAACCCTCAGGTACAACGTACTTACACACCGTTGCCTTACTCTGAAACCTTATCCTCTTCTTTTCAATGTTGCCTTCTACCATTGATAAACATATGTCAACGAAATCGTTTTGAAGCAAAGGAAGAACATTCATCGCCTCAGGGTCACCAAACCTTGCATTGACCTCTATTATCTTTGGTCCATTTGAGGTCAACATAAACTGCCCATATATTGGGCCAACAAACGGGCAGCCCTCCATGGAGAGGGCCTCAACAATACGCTGAAGTATAACTGCACTCTCCTCATAATCACTTCTACTCAGAAAAGGTAACAAACCATTTTTATCGGAGTAAGAGCCCATACCACCGGTGTTTGGTCCCTTGTCATCCGGTAAAAGCCTCTTATGGTCCTGCACGGCAGGCATGGGGAAAATGGTTTTTCCATCAGAAAAGGCTTGAAGTGTAAACTCTTCACCAACAGCTTTTTCCTCGATCAACACCTTTTTTTCTCCACCTATACCCTTCTCTACAATCTTTTTAGCGTAACTAACCGCGTCCTCAATACCTGATAAGTGATCTCCCACAACCTTGACTCCTTTACCACCTGTTAACCCAACAGGTTTCACAGCGACCTCTCCACCCAGCTGCTCTATGAAATCCCTTACTTTATCAACATTGGTAAAGGTTTTAAAACGGAGTTGACCAGGGATTCTGTACCTTTTCATGAGATTCCTCATCCACTCCTTATCTGTCTCCACCCTTGCAGCAGCTTTGGTTGGTGATGCCACATTCACATTATGCTTCATAAGTGCGTCAGCAACACCCTCTTTAAGTGGGGCTTCTGGACCTACAACTGCTAACTCTACACCATTTTTAACCGCGAAATCCACGACAGCATCAACATTTGTTTCTTTCTCAATCTCAACCTTTTTTGCCAATCTGATTATACCCGGGTTACGGTTGTGCATGAGCACATACAGTTCAGCATTCTTTGACCTGACAACAGCATCACAAATGGCATGTTCCCTTGCGCCTCCACCGACAACCATCACCTTCAACTAGATTCCCCCAAATGTTGAATGCAAACAGTGTTTTTAAGCTCGTCTATTTTTTTAATAAATCACTGACTGAAACAAGGGGTATGAGCATAAGCCCTGCATTTTTAATCTCCTCAGCGGCACCACTTTCCCTATCAACAACCGTAACCACCTTGTCAAGAACGGCTCCAGCATCCTTTAAAACCTTTATTGCTTTAAGCACAGAACCCCCACTTGTCGTCACATCCTCAACAATAAGCACCCTCTTTCCCTCAACAGGTGGTCCCTCTATTTGACTACCGGTTCCATGAACCTTTCTCTCCTTTCTAACAATAACAAAGGAAGTGTTTGTTTCGAGGGAAAGAGCAACCGCGAGGGGCACAGCACCAAGCTCCATACCAGCTATCAACTCATAGCCCTCAGCATACTCACCCATCTTTTTCGCTATCTCTCTAAGTACTGCAGGGTTTGTGCTGGCCTGCTTTATGTCAATATAGTAGTTGCTTATTGCACCTGATGTGAGAACAAAACGTCCAAACTTTATTGCTCCGCAGTCTTTAAACAACTGAATCAACCTTTCTTTGTTCATACAACCAATGGGTTAATTGTAGAGCAGGGTTTATATTTTCTGCTTTTTCCTGAAAGTATGGAAAAAAAGAGAGGATTTTATGGTTCATGTAATTAGGAGATAAACTCTTTTCTCTGTATGCACACAAAGATCATGCTTACTATGGACATCACCAACATGGGTACACCCACTATTATAAACACGATAACATTCAGTGCAGCAACTAGTGCAGCGGCACCCATTAATGTTGCTAAACCAATAACTGTTAAAGGAAACAGTTTTTTCAGCAAAATCAGTATGCCACTGGTTAGACCAAGGAAGAAGCCAAAGAACTGCACTATGCTGGCTACGAGATACTGAGGATGGAAGGTGTAATACCTGTCGATGAAGTCTCCAGCATAATAACGGTACACCGGCGGCTTATAGCAGTCATCGACTATCCTGGGTCTGATGCTAACTTTGTTTGTTATAATATGTTCCTCATGCTGTTTGACCAATGGGTAGCTTACTGGTTGATAATATTCTTCATGGTATTCCCCTTGTGAGTATATTATCATGCCCATGAATCCTGTTACCATGCACATTGATGCTGCTATGATTGCTAACACACCAGCATATTTGAGATACCTGCTTATCTTACCTATTTCACTACTTTTTTTCTTTTTTTCATGTTTTTCTTCAAGTTTCGCTCCACATTCGGGGCAATATTTCATATTTATCACCAAACAAAAATTATTTTGATATTATTATATAAATTTAGAAAATGTTTGGAAAAAACCAAACGAAAACCAAACAGTTTTTAAACAGACAAGGTTAATAGTATACTAGAAAATGACGAAAATAACCATAGACAGAGACACATTCAAAGCTCTGGCATCAGATGCAAGACTGGAAATAATAAAAGCATTGGATGGCAGAAAACTCAACCTCTCAGAGATAGCAAGAAAAACAAACCTCAACAAAGCAACAGTACACGAACACCTAACAAAACTAATGGAGGCAGAACTCATAAAAAAAATAGAAAGAGATGGCCACAAATGGACCTACTACAAGCTCTCATGGAAAGGATCAAGCCTACTACACCCAGAAAACACAAAAATAGTCATAATGTTCAGCCTAGCATTTGTTTTCCTAATAAATGGCATACTACAGCTGATATGGTATGCAAAGGGAACACTAACAAACATAGGTGATAAACTTATTTCAAACGGGGGAACAAAAGCCGCAGAGTACAGCACCGCACTAGGAAACCAAACAATAAACGACCTAGCAAGATCAATAATAGAAAACCATACATGCACAGAAACCACCAGATTGGTTATAGATGCCAAAACCATACCATACTCCATGACAGGTGGGTTTAACCAAACCAGCATCAACGGTACAGCTCTTGGCAAAGCACAGGACGCCGTAGGCAACACAATCGTTCCACACATATACGCTTTCACCCAGGATCCACTCATATTTTACCTAGCTATGACATGCATAACCATATCCGTGGTTCTACTTTCAATCTCCATATGGAGACTCTGGAAGAATAGACTACCAGCTCTTTAACCTTCCATCTTTTTAAACCATTCACATATACCCATCCAAATATGCGAAGATTCTATAATGCAACCGCTATACTCACTGCAGTAATCATATGGGGTTTAAGCTTTCCCCTGGTTAAAATACTGCTCAACGATGGGATACCACCAATAACCATAGCGATGCTTAGACACACCGTTTTCATACCATTGCTTCTAATTGTTTTACTAAGCAAAAACAGCTCAAAGGTTTATTCATACTCCAAAAAAACATGGCTCATGTTCATACTACTTGGTGTGTTCACCATATTTATCCCCAACCTTGCACAAAACATAGGCATGCTTTACACCACAGCTACAGAGTCGAGCATCATACAAGCATCCACACCACTCTTCACAATAATACTGGCTCTTATTTTTCTTGAGGAATCAAAGAATCCAAACAAAATAGGTGGTTCACTAATTGCAATGGCTGGTGTAATTCTGCTGGTCTCAGGTGGAAACCTTGAATTCACCGGTGCAACATATGGAAACCTTATGATACTCATATCCTGCATCTCCTATGCCATATCAGGGGTTATTCTCAAAAAAGGATTAGCTACTGTTTCACCACTGCACCTACTGTCTTTCGAAACCATGTTCGGTTTCATCTTCCTTTTTATAAGCACTATAGCCTTTGAAGACACCTCCGTTATATTATCATTCAACTTATACATCTGGCTTCTTATACTGACCTTAGCTGTATTTGCAAGCGGCGTGGCGGCAATGCTTTATTACGTTGTTCTTGTTGAAACAGAACTCTCTCAGCTTATAGTTTTTGTCTACCTTATACCACTGTTTGCTGCTGTTTTTTCATACCTGCTGCTTGGAGAAACCGTTTCTGCGGAGACAATTGTCTTTGCAGCACTAACAATAGGTGGTATTGCACTTGCACAAAAGCAGCCTAAAAACAAAAAAATTTGATTAAATAAAAAAAAGTTGTTTGTTGAAATGCAAACAAACCAAAAACACCATTTTACCGTTTCTTAGTCCTAGGTTTGAAACCCATACCGAATGTTCCATCCGTATTCTGAACCATTACCGTGGCTTCTCTCTCTTTTGCAATCTTTCTTGCTTCCTTTATCGCAGCCTGTTTTGTCCGGTGATGACTAAAAATCTTTCCATGGCTCCTTACAGCCCAGTCACCACGGACATGACCGGGTTGAGGTTTGTTCACAACATATATAACGTTCGATGGCTTCCTACTCTTCTCTTCCATATCCTTTTCACCCCTATTGTTTCTACTATCTGCAGCTTTATCGCTGCTCTCAATAACAACCTTTTCAGATGAGAACCCTCTAAAACCCCTCTTCTTCTTCAAATAAGGCATCTTAGACCTTGGGTTTATACCCACAACATAACCATCGGGCATACCCGTAGGAGTCCCACTCTTTGGTTTATGGTCACTGAAGAAATAAATGGTTAAGGTTTTACCACTCTCCAGAGTCACCCTCTTTTTATAGAGGGTGTATCTGCCGTACTTGTACACACCAGGGTAATATTTCTCCAAATAGGGCATATTCGATCTCGGATTGATTCCAACGGTATAGCCTTCTGGCATAGCACATGGTACCCCACTTTTCGGCTCGTGCTCACTGAAGAAGTATATTGTAAGTTTTTTACCGCTCTTCAGCACAACCTCTCTCCTATAAAGCGTGTATTTCCCATAACGGAAAATGTTTCTGAAGTACTCCCTTGCAAACGATGATAACAGATACAGTATCAAAAGAGCGTACACGACAAGAAGAACAACCTGTTCAATGATATAATTCCAGACAAGGATGCTCCATATAGGCCAGAGCATGGCCCATATAAGGAAAAACAATGAAAACTTTCTAGTCCACGACCTGCGTTTAACGAAACCATAAACTATAGCGGCAATAACCACAGAGACAACCGTTAATAGAAGCAGAAACATCAGAAGATAAGGCAAGTTGTAATAAAGAATACCCACACTGTAACCATACTTAACCAGAAGCCCATGGGTTAAGAAGGAGTAGAAAAAGTAAATCTCAACTCCTACCAGTGTCAGCAGAAAAACAACAGCTCCTACAGCTCCCTTTCTAAATTCACTCAAAGAAATCCCTCCTGAACTCTAAAGCTATTAGAGAAATAAGGAGAATAACACCGAGTCCCCCAACAATATACCAGAAAGGCTCCAAAACCAACCGTTCCTCAGACTGCTTCAAAGACACTGTTACCAAAGCTTTATCAGAAGCTGTTTTACCTCCATCATCAGTTACAGTTAAAGTCACAGTATACTCTCCACTACTCTTATACATGTGAGATGGTGCTTCGCCTGAACCCGTTGAACCATCCCCAAAATCCCACTCATAGGATACTATACTGCCATCAGGATCATAACTATCTGAGCCATCAAAAACAATAACCTCCTTCACATAACCAGAGTATGGTCCACCAACGTCAGCAACAGGTTTCTTATTAAGTATAGGTCCAGGTCCAGGAGGCTGAGGAGGCTCCTCATTCACAGGTTGACCCTTCAACATTTTACTTATCAACAAAGCACCACCAATCGTCAAAATAGGATGATCCAACAATGGATGATACCTATACCTCCAAACAACAACCTCATCACTGCTGGACTTCCCAGTGACATCATAAGCTTTAACCTTTATAATATGCCTCTTCTTCAACTCAATGGATTTAAACAACCACGTCCAATAGTAGGGTTCCTTGGTGTCAGTATGTTTAAGTTTACCATCAACGTAAAACTCGACCTTTTCTACACCACGGTCATCGCCAACATTAGCCTTGACGGTTATAGGTCCAATGATTATTGTTCTAAAGGATAACCTCCTTCTTACATCGTTCTTATAAAAGTAGTGTTTCAAAGGTTTAACTATCTCTATAGTTGGTGGTTCAACATCATACAAATGAATCTTCCCATCATCTGGATCATAATACCTATCTTTCACGCCATCATCATCTGAATCATAAACCCACTCTTTGGTACCGTCCCCATCAACATCCTTCAAATCCAAATCCATCAGAATACAGTCATCTGGGTCCCAATACCTGTTGGGTTTACCATCCCGTGTTATATCAATAAAGTAGTCAACCTTATTATCTCCATCCCCATCTATTGACACTACAACATCAGAGGATGCATCATGATCACCATAGGTTTCATAACCATCTGTTAAATCCCGATTGGTGTCTGTGGCGGTTTCATTGTTGCCGTCGCTGTCAACATCCCTTGATTTAAATGCTGGAGAGGATGTTGCATAAACCGTTGCCTTCGCCTCACAGTAATGCCAAACATGAGGGCATGTTTCAAAGGCAGAAACCTCTATAGTGTTGATGGTTATTCCGCTGCTGACAACCTGTGTATCATACTCTATTTCAAGACTCTGACCATCGAACAACTCAACCCCTGTTAAATTTGACCAGCTGATGGTTCGTCCATCCAATGAAACACTTGACTCATCCATGGTTGCATTATGCTTATATGAGAGAGAAGAAGGCAATTCATCTGTTATTGTTATCCATTTTATCTTGTAAGATGGTCCATCACCATCGATGTCATGATAGGTAACCCTTGCTTTAAACCTTAAAACATCACCAGCATCTGCATAAATCTCGTTAGTCCAGACACCATGAATGCTATCCCACATCAGATTCTCCACATCCATCACGTGTAAACCCACGCTTTGTGTTTCAACCTTAACAGTCTCATCTGCCATACTATAACTTATAGGGATTAATGGCGAAAGTGCCATAAGCATTGCCAGAAGCACCCCTATCGTTTTATTTTTCATGGTATCACGTCACAATATACCGTAAATCGGCTAAATTAGTAATAGTGTGACCACTAAAATATATAAATGTTTTTATTTTTTTGTTACCGAACTTAATTTTTACATAAATTATTTTATAAAAAGCTAATGTTTCCCAGACATTGAACGACGTATTATGAGCAGCACAAACATAGATAACAAAATCATAAATAAAACAAGATAACTTAGCGCCATCATTCTATTTAACTTCTCACTCTCCTCCTCAATCTCTTCCATATCCTTCATTGTTTTATCCAAACCCCTCAAGGCTTTATCTGTTTCTCTCATAGCCCTGTCTAATTCTTTTGAAAGTTCTTCCATCTCCTTTTTGTGAGTATACCTCGACATCACCTCTTCAAGACTTGGAAAACTCCAATTATTTGGATCAACACGTGTCTTAATCCACACAGTACCATTTTCAACCTTAACCTCTGTGGAGTTATTGATTGGAAAACCAGGGGGAACGACACCTTCCAGCTCCTTCATCTTCTCTTCGCTCAACGCTAGAGAGGACAAAGATGGCGTTACAAGAAACAACACCAAAACCATAGACAAACAAACGCCAAACCACTTAACCATACAACAAAATATTATTTATAAAAATATATAAATTTTTCTTTAGATCAATTATCAAGAACAATCTCACCTAAACCGCCCAACAGGTTTTAAATAACTAAACTAAAGTGGGCCTGCCCGGATTTATGAGGCGTATATGGAGGGATTTTGGGGAGAGTTTTTTAAAAAACGTAAACTCTGGTTTTTTTTCAGGGTAGTCAAATCTTCATTATTAACCTTTTTTTATTTTTTTTGTTGAGGTGTAAGAAATGAGTTTAGAGC
>JAGGZU010000041.1 GCA_021161865.1 Thermoplasmata archaeon | reverse complement strand
GGAGAAATAGATGACATGTTGAAAAACAATGTTATAGAACCACTACGTGTCAGCATGCAGGAGATACAGGCATCATCAGAAGCAGCAACAATGATACTGAGAATAGACGACGTCATAGCATCAAAAGAGATGGAGGAAAAATCCAAGGGTTCAAAAGGAGAACCAGAGGGCTCAGAAGAGTTTTAGATAAAAAACCTACCTTTCTCCAATATTTTTAGGCGAAGACAAAGGTTGCCTCAGTAGAAATCTTATCCTCATAAACCACTCTAACATAAACCTTAACAACCGTAACATCAGGGTAATCAACTGTAAAAGAAACACGTTTCTCCCTCCCAGCAGCTACGGTAAAAAGGGAGGATTTTTCACCATTAACCACCACCCCATATTGTGTCAAAAAAGCAGCCGAAACATATACGTTCTCTGCATCCTCAGTACCAATGTTTTTCACAGTGGTATCCACACTAATGTAATCCTTAACCACACTCGTGTACCTAGTCGGGGGTTTACACTCCTCCACAAGAACAGGTTTTGATGTAACATGATACAAGGTGAAATTACCTGCATGCCTATATTCTAAATCAGCGTTACCAAGCGTCCATGCTGTGTTCGAGGTCTCAAGAAACAAGTATCTTTTACCAGACTCATCCTCATAGTATATCCTTCCATCATAGGTCACATCTGGAAGATGAACACCAACAGCCATGTGCTCAGGAAACCTGAGCAGAGCAACATCGTAACCAAGGTTGTAAAGAATCGATGAAGCAAAAATGGCTTTATCCTCACAATCACCAGAACCATTATTAAGAAGCTCTATGGGAAACTGAGGGTACTCCCCTTCTTCCTCCGCATAAGGAATACTCTGAACGAAGGATGCAACAAAGTCTATTAACTCCTCACCCTCACCATTGAACAAAGAAATCAACCTTCTGGTTACCAAATCAACGTAGCTGTCGTCGTATGGTGATATAACGTAGAAAGAGTAATCCTCAATCACAGGTCTTTTAATGGAGGAATAAAAACTCAGGAGTTCTGCAGGCAAGGGTAGACTAATTGAGAAACTCCTCCATTTGTATTTCCAACTGAGAGAAAACCTCTTCATCGCTGAGTCATAATAGGGTTCCTCAGAGAACGTCTTTGAAAACAAAACATTCCCTGAGTAATCAAAAACCTTTACAACAAAAACATGCTCCGACTCATCTAAACCAGGTACATAAAATGAGGAAGCAACACCCTTTGATGTTTTACCTTCAACCGTGCCATTGAAGATGGGGGCTGTAAAACTGCTGACGCCGTCAACGGTAACATTCATCTCTTTAAGATAAACAGGGGCGTTCCCATTGTTTTCAATGGATAAAACAACCTCTATCAACGAATAACTATCCACTCCCTCCTTCCACCACCTCCCTCTAAAATCTGATATGGATAAAGATGTAGGAGTAACAACAAAACTCTTCTTAGTAACAACATTTGTTCCTCCATTGTAAACCTTTAGAGTATAGGAGCCATCAGCAGGGGTTTCATAACTCTCTGCTAAATCAATGGTGACGGTTTGAACACCATTTTCAAGCTGTTTTTCTCCAACTAGGTTGTTAAAAGGACCTAGCAGTTTAAGCGTTAAACCACTTGTTGCATTAACCTCGACCCTGAGGGCAGCATAACCATCATCATCTATTATCTCATATGAGATAAACTTGCAGGAGCCTGTTTGAAAAGGGTTTATACAGCCAGAGAACATGGACAAAAAAAGTAACAAGGCAACAGAAAAAACCTTTCCTGTTTTTTTCATCCACACTTTCATTGTGCAGCCGCTTCTTTCAGCTTTCTCTCTATCACCTTCCCAAGCCGCTTCATACCTTCCTCTATCGTCTGGTTTGAGGAGTAGGAAAAGTTTAGACGCATGGAGTTTGCCCCACCACCATCAACATAAAACGCTTTACCATGGATGTAGGCAACCTTTTCTTTAATGGCATCGAGAAACATCTCCTCGGTATCAATTGGTCCAGGGATAGTGGCCCATGCAAACATACCACCCTTTGGTTTATGACACACCGTATCAGACGGAAAGTATTTTTTTATCGACTCCATCATAATATCCCTCTTTGGTCGATACATCTCTATAATCTTCATTATATGTAAATCAAGAGAACCTTTCTCTATGAACTCGTTTGCAATAAACTGAACGAAGGTGTTTGTGCAGAGATCAAGAGCTTGTTTACCAATGGTTAGCTTTCTTATGAGAGGCTCTGATGCAATCATCCACGCCAATCTGAAACCAGGGGAAAGAATTTTGGAGAACGTTGAGAGATAAATGACCCTACCCTCGTCATCAAAGGATTTTATTGGTTTAATATGGTCGCCCTCAAACCTAAGCTTACTATAGGGATCATCCTCAATAACTATAAGGTCATACTCATTTGCAATATCAACAACCCTTCTCCTTCTACTCTCAGGCATCACCACGCCTGCAGGGTTTTGAAATGTTGGAACCAAATAAATAAACTTTGGCGTCACACCCTTTTTGTTTAACTCCTTCACCTTTTCTTCAAGTAAATCAACCTGCATGCCATCTTTGTCAAGAGGAATACCGGCAAAGTTTACTTCATAGGCACGGAACGCATTCAACGCACCAAGATATGTTGGCAAGCCAACTATTATCGTGTCACCGGGATCAAGAAAAACCCTTCCAAGCACATCCAAACCCTGCTGAGAGCCAGAGGTTATCAAAACATTATCCGATGATGCGTCTATCCCTTCCTTCTTCGCCCTGTTTGCCAAAGAGTTTCTCAAAGGCCGCATACCCTCTGTAGGTCCATATTGAAGAGCCAGTTTACCATGTTTCTTCAGCACATCTATGCAGACATTCTGCATCTCATCTATTGGAAACGACGAGGGGTTTGGTAAACCACCAGCAAATGATATAATTTCAGGATTCTGCGTAAGCTTTAGGAGCTCTCTAATTTCTGAAGGACGCATCGTTTTTGTCCTTCCTGAGAATAACCGCTCTAGATTCATCAATTACCCTCCGCTCAGAGGTATCTACTTTTGCCTTATATTTATTTCGTAAAAAATCCTAGAATTTCAATCTTGGTGGTTTAATCCTCTTCCTTCGCTGAGAAGATTGGTTTGATGTGCTCCTCAAATGCTGGCATAGCCTCAACGGTTTCTATGTCCAAGTTGAACCTGTTCATGAAGAAAGCAAGTTCATCCTCAGGAGTATCCCCAACACTCTCATCGAGGAGGAGTTTCCTCAAGTTGTCGGTTTTTACAGTGGTTTCTTCCATGTTATCATTCCCTCCACGTATCAATAGGTATGAGCTTCTTTATATATTTTTTGCTTGTTTCTTTTATAATATCGACAAATGCTGTAAAAAACATAGAAACTTTTATTTATCGAAGCGGTAATCGGCGAGCAACCATTATATACTGCTTGAAACCTCCAGGGGAGAAGTATGAGTTACGAAACCATTGCTGTTACAAAAGAAGAAAAAACTATTACAATAGCATTGGATAGACCAGAGGTTCACAACGCAATGAACGAAAAGATGATGAAAGAACTTACCTCCTGTTTTAAAAAAATAAACTCAGATGAACAGATTAGAGTCGTTGTTTTAACAGGAAACGGTAAATCCTTCTGCGCTGGTGCGGACCTAAACTGGATGAAGAGTATGGCTGACTACACCATGGAGGAAAACATCAGTGACAGCAGGCTTCTGCTTGACTTATACGAAACCATTGACAACTGTTCAAAACCTGTTATTGGAAGAATAAACGGGCATGCCTTCGGTGGAGGACTAGGCTTACTTGCCGTATGTGACATAAACGTAGCCACCCCCAACCTAAAGTTCGCGTTCAGCGAGGTGAAACTGGGTATAATACCTGCTGTAATCTCCCCATACGTGATAAGACGCATAGGCATAGCAAACACCAGACGACTCTTTATAACAGGTGAACGTTTCGACTCCCAGTACGCGGAACATATGGGTTTAATCGACCATGTTGTTCCACAGGATTTGCTTGATGAAACCATAAAAAAATATGTTAACCTAACGCTAACATCAGGTCCAAATGCTGTGAAAGAGGTGAAAAACCTTGTAAGAATGTATCAGGAGCTGAAAACAGGAGAATACAAGGAGTATACGGTGAAGAAGATAGCCGAACTTAGAGTGTCAAAGGAGGGACAAGAAGGGATACGTGCTTTTCTTGAAAAAAAGAAACCAAGTTGGAGGGAATAGGGTGTTCAAAAAGATCCTGATAGCAAACCGTGGAGAAATAGCAATCAGAGTGATCCATGCATGCAAGGAGATGGGGATAGAAACCGTTGCAGTCTACTCCAAGGTTGATGAAAAAGCACCACATGTAAACCTAGCTGATGAATCAGTGAACCTTGGCGACCCCACACCATCTGAGAGCTACCTAAACATAGGAAAGATCATTGAAGCAGCTGAAAAAAAGGGAGCTGAAGCCATACACCCGGGTTATGGTTTCCTGGCTGAAAACCCTGATTTCGCGCAGGCTTGCAGGGACAGTGGATTGAAATTCATAGGTCCAGATGCAAGGGTTATCGCGCTCATGGGTGACAAAATAAAAGCCAAAAAAACAATGGAAAAAGCAGGTGTACCTATTATCCCGGGTTACCATGGGCTTAAACAGGACACAAAAATACTGGTTAAAGAGGGAAAAAAGATAGGTTTCCCTCTGCTTGTTAAAGCTGTTGCCGGCGGTGGCGGGAAAGGAATGAAAATCGTTCACTCAGAAGAAAACCTTGAAGAATCCATAGAAAGCGCGAAACGTGAAGCAAAATCCTCCTTTGGAAACGACATGGTTTTCCTTGAAAGATACCTTGACAAACCACGGCACATAGAGTTTCAGATACTTGCTGACGAACACGGCAACATCATACATCTGTTTGAAAGAGAATGCTCCATCCAAAGAAGGCATCAAAAAATCATAGAAGAAACACCTTCTCCTGTTATGACAAAGGATTTAAGAAAAGAGATGGGTGAGGCTGCTGTTAAAGCTGCAGAAGCGGTTGGTTACACAAATGCTGGCACCATAGAGTTTATGGTCGATGGCAACCTAAACTACTATTTCATGGAGATGAATACGAGGTTACAAGTCGAGCATCCAATCACAGAGATGACTACAGGTGTAGACATCGTTAAACGTCAGATAAAAATCGCTGCTGGAAAAGAACTCGACCTCACTCAAAAGGATGTTCACCAAAGGGGGCACGCCTTGGAATGCAGGATATATGCTGAGGATCCAGCTCATGGTTTCCTGCCGAGCGTTGGAGTACTAGAAAAAGTGGAGATGCCACTGGGTCCAAACATAAGGAATGATGCTGGAATCGAAACAGGGTTAGAGATAACACCCTACTATGATCCAATGCTTGCCAAACTCATAGTCGGTGGCGAAAACAGGGAGGAAAGCATAAACAAAATGATATGGGCTCTGTCAAGGTATGTTATACTGGGAGTTACAACAAACATTCCATTTCTGAAAAGGGTTTTGAAACATGAAGCTTTTAGAAGAGGAAACATCACAACACACTTCATAGACACTTACTTCAAAGACTGGGGTGAACAACAAAAAGGACTGCCACTTGATGCCATTATAGGTCTTGCAATCTATAATGCCCTGCATCCAAAACGAGAGGAAGTGGTTAGATACAAGGAACCTGATCCGCATTCACCATGGAAACACACTGGTAGATGGAGGATAGGTGTGTAGCATGTTCATCAACTATGAGTACGAAAACCATGTTTACAATGTTGAGGTCGAAAGAAAAGAAGATAAATACCTTGTTACCTACGACAACACCACCTACACCGTTGAAGCAGAGGAGGTTAAACCAGGTCAACTCAAAATAAAGCTTGGCGACAGGTACATAAAATGTGTTGTCGCTGAGGGAAAAAACGGTAAGTTTGTTTTCATAGACGGTGATGTCTTCAAAGTTAAACCTGTACCTTTAACGGGTAGAAAAAGAATGGAGAAAAAAGAGGGAAATCTCTCCTCACCAATATCAGGGAAAGTCGTGCGGGTTAACGTGAAAAAGGGAGATGCAGTTAAAAAAGGAGATGTGCTCATGGTCATAGAGGCCATGAAGATGGAGTACCTCATAAAAGCGCCATATGATGGAATGGTAAAAAAGGTTAACTTCAAAGAGAAAGATCAGATAGAACTTGGAGAAATCACGGTGGAAATTGAAAAGAAGGAGGAATAAAAAAATGGATGTGATTGAGAGTCACATTGACACATCAAGCAAAGAGTTTAAAGAAAACTATGCCCACTATGAGAAACTTGTCAAAGATTTAAAAGCCAAAATCGCTGAAGCATCTAAAGGAGGAGAGGAGAGAATAAAACTTCATAAATCACGTGGCAAAATGCTTGCCAGGGAAAGAATAGAAGCGCTCCTTGACCCAGACACACCCTTCATGGAGTTCAACCCTCTTGCTGCCTACGACATGTACGACAACAAGGCTCCCGCTGCAGGCATTATAACAGGGATAGGAATCATCCATGGACGAGAGGTTGTTGTTATAGCAAACGATGCCACAGTAACAGGTGGAACCTACTACCCGATGACTGTAAAAAAACATCTCCGCGCTCAAGAGATAGCAATGGAAAACAACCTACCGTGCATATACCTTGTTGATTCTGGTGGAGCATTCCTACCAATGCAGGATGAGGTTTTCCCTGACAGAGAACATTTTGGTAGAATATTCTACAACCAAGCCAAGATGTCATCAATGGGTATACCTCAAATAGCTGTTGTCATGGGCTCCTGCACCGCCGGAGGAGCATACGTACCTGCTATGTCCGATGAAACAATAATCGTCAAAGGCACTGGTACAATCTTCCTCGGCGGTCCACCTCTTGTTAAAGCAGCAACTGGTGAAGAAGTCACAGCTGAGGAGCTTGGTGGAGCAGACGTACACTGCAGGGAAAGTGGGGTTGCAGACCATTACGCGCACAACGACATGGAGGCTATACAGATAGCGAGAAACATTGTTGAAAACCTCAATAGACCTGAGAAAACACAGCTTGATGTCAAAAAACCTGAGGAACCACTGTATGATATAAAAGAAATCTATGGGGTAATATCAAAGGATCCCAGGAAACCCTTCGAGGTCAGAGAAATCATAGCTAGACTGGTGGATGGGTCAAAATTCCATGAATTCAAAGCACTCTATGGTACTACACTTGTGTGTGGTTTTGCAAGAATCATGGGTTATCCTGTTGGTATACTCGCAAACAATGGTGTACTGTTCTCTGAATCTGCACTCAAAGGAACACATTTCATAGAGATATGCTGTCAACGAAAAATACCATTAGTGTTTCTACAGAACATAACAGGTTTCATGGTTGGAAAAAAATACGAGGCAGGCGGTATAGCAAAGGATGGAGCGAAAATGGTTAGTGCAGTAACCACAGCAAACGTTCCAAAGTTCACTGTTATAATAGGCGGTTCCTTCGGTGCAGGAAACTATGGGATGTGTGGTAGAGCCTACCAGCCAAGGCAGCTTTGGATGTGGCCAAACGCTAGAATCTCAGTTATGGGTGGCGAACAGGCAGCGAACGTGCTTTTAACCGTAAAAAAAGACCAGCTTTGGCGTAAAGGAAAAACCTTGACAAAGGAGGAGGAAAAAGCCATCATAGAACCTATACTCAAAAAATATGAGAGAGAGGGAAGCCCATACTACAGCACAGCGAGGATATGGGATGATGGTGTTATCGACCCAGCTGACACAAGAATGGTACTGGGTTTAGGTATATCAGCTGCACTCAACGCACCAATACCAAAGTGGAAACCAACAATGTACAGAATGTAAAACCTTTTTCATTTTTTCCTAAGTTCACGTCTAAGTATCTTACCTGAAATAGTCTTCGGTAACTCATCAACGTACTCCACTATACGTGGGTACTTGTACGGTGCAGTGGTTTTCTTCACATGATCCTGAAGCCCCTTTGTAAGCGTCTCAGATGGTTTAAAACCCTTTGCAAGAACGACGAAGGCCTTGACTACAGTCCCCCTTATTCCCTGTGGGTCAGGTACGCCAACGACAGCACACTCAGCAACAGCTGGATGCTCCATCAAAGCAGACTCCACCTCAAAAGGGCCTATACGATAACCAGAAGATTTTATCACATCATCTCTACGACCAACAAACCAGAAATAACCATCCTCATCCTTGTAACCAAGATCACCTGTGAAATAATAGTCCCCTCTGAATGCTTCCTTCATCGCCTCCTCATCCTTCCAATACTCCTTGAACAAACCTGGTGGACGCTCCTTACCAATATAGAGGGCTATGTTGCCAACTTCACCTGGCTTCAACTCGTTTCCATCGTCGTCCACTATCCTCACATCATGACCAGGTGTTGGTTTCCCCACTGAACCATACTTGATGGGCATAAAAGGGTAGTTGGACAGTACACAAACGGTCTCGGTTTGACCATAAAAATCATAGATGTCTAAACCAAAGGCTTTCTTCCAAACCCTTATAACCTCCGGGTTGAGTGGCTCACCAGCGCTCATACAATGACGAAGCTTAAGATTATACTTGGAGAGATCAAGCTGGATAAGCATCCGGTAAACCGTTGGTGGAGCGCAAAAGGTTGTTACACCATACTTCTCCATAGCCCTCAGTAAACCATCAGGGTCAAACCTACCAGGTGTCTCCCACTGAATAATAGCGGCTCCAACAATCATCTGACCAAAAAGCTTACCCCAGGCAGCCTTCGCCCAACCGGTTTCAGAAACAGTCCAATGCAAATCCTTATCAGTCAAAGCCTGCGCGAACTTAGCGGTCACCTCATGACCAAGAGGATAACTATGAGTGTGAAGAACCATTTTAGGGTGACCGGTGGTACCGGAGGTGAAATAGATAAGCATTGGATCCGTAGACCTAGTTTTACCAACCCCCTCTTGGGAAAGCTCTGGTGAAGCCTCGCTCATCTCCTCATAAAAGTTGTACCAACCAGCTCTTTTACCGTCAACAAGCATCATATGTTTCAACGTTGGGCAGTTAGCCTTCACCGCCTCCACACTATCCGCATGATCAAGGTCTGTGAGCACCATACAAGCCTCTGCACGGTTGATACGGTACTCAATGTCCTTTGCTGTAAGCAACACGGTTCCAGGCATAGGTACAACACCAAGTTTAAACATGCCAATCAACGCAATATACCACTCAGGTATGCTCTGAAGGATAACAAGCACACGATCTCCTTTTTTCACACCAATATTTCTAAGCACGTTAGCAAACCTGTTCGACGCAACACTGAGGTCATAAAATGTGTGATACCTATCATGTTTCCCTGTTCTATCAATGGAAATCAAAGCTAGTTTAGTCCTGTCCTCAGCCCACCTGTCAACAACATCAAAACCAAAATTGTAGTACTCTGGAACATTCCATTTAAAGTTCCTGTACATCTCCTCATACCTGTCCTCCTTTTTAGAAGCACCACTCAACATGTTCTTCATACCAACCACCTTTTTCTATTTATTATAAACCAAGTCTCCTTGCAATAACCAATCTCTGAACCTCAGAAGTGCCTTCACCAATCTCACAGAGCTTTACATCCCTGAAAAACCTTTCGAGAGGATACTCCTTTGTGTAACCATAGCCACCATGAACCTGAATAGCTTTCCTGGTGGCTCGCATCGCCATCTCAGAGGCAAAAAGTTTAGCCATAGCAGCCTCTTTAGTAAACGGTATATCATGATCCTCAAGGAATGCAGCACGGTGAACCAGTAAACGAGCAGCTTCAATCTCAGTGGCCATGTCAACAATCATCCACTGAACTGCTTGAAACTTAGAGATTGGTCTACCAAACTGCTGCCGTTGTTTAGAATACTCTATACTTTCCTCAAGAGCAGCCTGAGCTATACCGACAGCCATAGCACCAATCGCTGTTCTACCACGGTCAAGAATGTTCATTGCACCAATGAAACCCATGTTTTTTTCACCAAGAAGATTCTCCTTAGGAACCCTACAGTCCTCTAAGATAAGCTCAGCGGTTCTACTGCCACGTAAACCAAGCTTGTCCTCAAGTACACCAACCTCAAAACCAGGTGTCCCCTTCTCAACAATAAAAGCGCTAATGCCCTTTGCACCCTTTTCCTTATCAGTTTTAGCCATAACCGTAACAACCTCAGCGATATCACCGCTTGTGATGAAATGTTTTGTACCATTCAAAACCCATTCATCCCCCTCAAGCACAGCTGTTGTTTGAATCGAAGCGGCATCAGAGCCGGCATTTGGCTCAGTGAGCGCCCACGCAGCGATGGCTTCACCGCTTGTAAGCCTCGGCAAATACTTCCTACGTTGCTCCTCCGTGCCTTTTTCGTAGATGTGACCTATACCAAGTGAGTTATGTGCCTCAACCGTTATACCAACCGAACCAGATGCTTTGGAGATCTCCTCAAGAGCGAGCATGTAGCTCAACCGGTCGATACCTGCACCGCCGTACTCCTTGGGAACGGTCATCCCCATGAGACCAAGTTTACCCATCTTTTTGTAAAGATCCCATGGAAACTCCTCCTCGTCATCGATCTTGGCAGCAATGGGTTTTATCTCTTTTTCACAAAACTCACGCACCGTTTTTTGTATAGCCTTCTGCTCAGGTGTTAACTCAAAGTTCATGGTAACTCCTCATACCGTGATACACAAAGAGGGTAAAAAGTTACCTCTTCTTCGAAGCTTTTTAGTACAAAAAAAAGTTTCATAAAAAAGGGGATGTGAAAAAACCATGGGACACAGCAAAGCAGACGACAAAATGGTGCTGGAGGAAGGCAGGGGCAAACTAATTGGATGGTATGACCCTGATGAAAACCGCAGGTGGATACTAAAAAACAAACCCAGGGGTTTAATTGACAAAAGAATGAATGCTAAGGAAGCTGTCTCCAGTTTTATAAAAAACGGCGACCTTTTAGCAATGGGTGGCTTCGGTCATGTGAGGGTTTCAATGGCTGTTGTTTACGAGATCATAAGGCAACCTAGAAGAAACCTAATAATGGCTGGAAAAACAGCCGTCCATGACCTTGATCTCCTTGTAGCCTCTGGTTGTGTTAACAAAGTCGAGGTAGCCTACGCCTTTGGTCATGAGCTTCGAGGACTCTCACCAGCATCACGCCGAGCAGTTGAAACAGGAAAATGCAAGGTAGTTGGTGAAATCAGTAACGCCGGTTACCAATGGCGTTTCCTAGCAGCAATGATGGGAGTACCTTTTATACCAACACGGGTGATGCTTGGAACAGACACATTCAAACATAGTTCAGCAAAAACAATAAAAGACCCTTTTAGTGGTAAAACTGTTTGTTTGCTACCGGCGTGCTATCCTGACGTAACGGTTATACATGTACCAAGATGCGACAAACATGGGAACGCTCAGATTGATGGTATAATGGTTGAAGACTTTGAGCTTGCTCGTGCAGCAAGAAGAGTTATCATCACAACCGAAAAAATCGTTGACAGTAAAGAAATAAGGCAAGAGCCTTGGAAAACCGTTATACCCTTCTACCTTGTTGACGCTGTTGTTGAAGCAGCATTTGGTTCCCATCCCTGCCAAATGCCCTACCAGTATTTCTTTGATGAACAACACATTGGGGAATGGCTTACACTTTCGAAAACAGATGAAGGCGTAAAGAGTTACCTGGAAAAATACGTTTATGGAACCGAAGATTTAGAAGAATATCTAAGATTAATCGGTGGAAAAACAAGGCTTCAACAGCTTGAAAAAATTGAACGACTTGAAAAACCCATGAACGCACCCTGGATAAAAAAGAAAAAACAACAGTTCCAACAACAAACCTACTCATCCACTGAACTGCTTGCCTGCGCCGCATCACACCTCCTGGAAGACAACAAGTCGGTGTTTGTGGGAACAGGTTTACCAATGATAGCGGCAATGCTCGCACAAAAAACACATGCACCAAACCTGCTGCTTTTCTTCGAAGCAGGAGGAATCGGACCAGAAATACCTGTACTCCCGATATCGGTTGGGGACTCAAGAACCTTCCACATGGCTGTTGCTGCATCAAGCATGCATGACTCCATGTCCATGGCACAAGCAGGATACATAGACTACGGCTTCCTTGGAGCAGCACAGATAGACATGTACGGGAACATAAACACGACCGTGATAGGAGACTACGAAAAACCAAAGGTGAGACTCCCTGGGAGTGGTGGTGCAAACGACGTTGGAAGTCTATGCAACAAAACCATTATAATAATGAGACAAGACAAAAACAGGTTTGTAAAAAAAATCGATTTCCTAACCACACCAGGTTACCTAAACGGTAAAAACTCTAGGGAAAAAAATGGTTTACCCACTACGAGTGGACCCTACAGGGTGATAACCCAACTTGGAGTATACGGGTTTGATGAGAAAACAAAACAAATGACACTGCTATCGATTCATCCTGGTGTAACCATTGAGGATATAAAAAACAACAGCGGGTTCAACATAACAATACCAGAGAATGTGCAGACAACAACTCCACCAACCAAAAAAGAGTTGAGTATACTCAAACAAATTGATCCGGCGGGTATAGTGGTTGGAAGATAAAAAGAAAAACATTTTAACACATGTTGCATTACCTCAAAAAGGGAGCCAAGAGTAGTTTTCTTTGGTTTCGGGGAGAGGAAGATAAACATGTCCAGGAAGGTTTGTATAATAGGTGGTGCAACAACACCATTTGATTATGGTCCAACCGGTTTTGAAAGCATAGAAGGGGGCGCAGCGGAATGCGTACGTGAGGTTATGCGTGACATACCAGACTTCAACCTCAGAGACATAGACATGATGATTTACTCTCATTTCTCAGTGCATTTTGGGCATCAACTCTCAGCAGAGTGGATAATACATGACCACCTTGGTCTCGTTGGTGTACCACATTATAGGGTAGAGAATGGTGGAAACACTGGTGGCTCTGCATTATACGCCGCAGCACTTGCTGTTAAATCAGGACAACATGACGTTGTTGGAGTAATCGGCTGGGAAACCATGGACTCAGTGTCACAATCCCAGGGCAGCGAGTTCATAGCCCTTGCATCAGACATAAGATACGAACTGATGGTTGGCGGCATCTACCCAATCTACTATGCAGCTATGGCAAACAAATGGATGAGAGAAAACAAGGTTACAGAAGAAGATGTGGCGTTGATTGCCGTGAAAAACAGGAACAACGCCATGGATAACCCAAAGGCACAATGGTATAGAAACGAACATAGGTACATAACCGTGGATGATGTTCTAAACTCCCGTCTGATATCTTATCCAATCAAAAAATACGATTGCTGCCTTATGACAAGAGGAGTAGCATTCCTACTTGTAACAACCGAAGAGTATGCTAAAAAAGTGAACCCAGATCATTATGTAACCATCGATGGAATGGGATTATCAAGCTGCACCATAAGAGCAGGGGATAGACTCAACTTTCCAGGTTGGATAGAAAGATACGGACCAGGTTACCCAGAGATGACAGAGTTCGCTGCATGCAGACAATCAGCAGAGGTAGCCTACAAACAAGCTGGAATAGATAACCCGCTAAAGCAGATAGATTTCGGGGAAATACATGACGCGTTCTCCACCTCAGAAGCACAAATCTACAAAGCCCTTGGTTTAGCGGACAGTGAAAACATAGCACAGTTCATAAGAGACAAAGAAACATATCTCGAAGGTAGTATACCCATGAACCCAGGTGGCGGTTTAATGGGTTATGGGCATCCGGTTGGTGCAACAGGACTCATGAGTGCCATAGAAGCATACTACCAACTGGCTGGTTTAATTCCAAAAAAACATTTAAGCTCAAAAACTCAAGTTCCAGACCCCCACACAGGGATAGTAAACAGTCATGCTGGAACAGGGACAAGCATATCAAACTTCATACTGAGGAGGGTTTGAAATGGTTAAGAAAAAGTTTGCGGAAACACCAAACTTCACCATTAGAAAAGATTTCAGACCACTAGATGTTAAAGAAAAAGGGCTGGTTTTTGTCGGTTACGAGATATCTGATGACAAAAAAACGATGAACCAGTTCCTACACTATGATCAACTCTACACCATCCGGCATGGATGGAATTCACCCTTTTTCATAGGATTACTTGAAGGAAAGATAATGGGAACCCGCTGCCCGAAATGCGGTGACACATGGGTTCCACCGAGGACACATTGCTGGAACCTTGACTGTAACCTGCAGAGAACAGAGTGGATTGAGATGCCAAAGAAAGCAAAGGTTCACACCTGGACAGTGGCAGGATGGTCGGGGAGGTCGTCGTTGAAAAGATTGCCGATAATACTTGTTTACGGTGTGATAGAGGGTTCAAAAACAGCGATAGCAAACGAGTTGCATGGTGTGAACCCATGGGACGTCGAGTTCAACATGCCTCTGAAGGTAGTTTTCAAACCAAAAGAACAACGGATAGGTGCTATAACAGACTGGCATTTTGAACCAGCTGATGAGTGGGAGCCTTCACCGATGAACAAGGAAAAGGAGAGGATTAAAAAACTGGTGGAACCCGTGTACGAGTGGGTTAAAACATTAAAATAAAAAAACCATATCGGTATCTGAAGGAGGAACATATAATGAGGGAGTACAGGATTAAAAGAGGGTACAAACCTGATTTAAACGGCATTTTGTCAAAGTATTTTGGTGTAAACGGCGACTTGGAGAAAGGCTTCAGCTTCAATGTAGAAGGATTGGGTGAAATATTCATTCAACAGAAGGGAATCTCGTTGTTCATAGAAACAAAAACATCGTCAACAAAGGCTGATTACTCTATAATAAAAAAATGGAATGACTTCCTATACGAAGCTACAGGGAAAACAGTTAAGGAGAGAAAAAAAGAGTTTTCAAAACTCTCATAAACTTACTTTGGCACCTTCTTCCAATCTTCAAGAAACCGTTGTATACCAACGTCAGTTAAGGAGTGCTTCACCATTTTTTTGATTACAGCGGGTGGAATAGTCGCTACATCCGCTCCCAGTCTTGCTGCCTGCACAACATGAACAGGATGCCTAATACTTGCAACAATAATCTGGGTTTTAAAGCCATAGTTCCCAAATATATCAACAATCTCCTCAACTATCTGCATCCCCTCATGTCCCATATCGTCTAATCTGCCGATAAACGGGCTAACATAGGTTGCACCAGCCTTCGCTGCGAGAAGAGCCTGATTAGCGGAGAAAACAAGGGTGACATTGGTTTTAACGTCTTCCTTACTCAATGTTTTAACAGCCTTAAGACCTTCAGCAGTCATCGGTATCTTCACAACAACGTTCCTATGAATCCCTGCAAGCTGCCTTGCCTCCTTAACCATCTCCTCAGCTGTGGTGCCAACAACCTCAAGGCTTATCGGTCCATCAACTATCTTGAAAATCTCATCCACAATCTCCTTAAACGACCTACCGCTTTTTGCAATCAAAGTAGGGTTTGTGGTAACACCATCTATAACACCCCAAGATGCAAGCTCCCTTATCTCATCAAGATCTGCTGTGTCAACAAATATCTTCATAACTAAACCCCAAAAGGTGGAAAACAAAAGGTTGTTGATAAGCATTTTGGAATTTCAAAACCTCTATAAACCCAGGTTTTATCTCAAATACACAATGGTTATAGTGGCTCCATCCATACTATCCGCGGATTTCTCGAAACTTGGAGAAGAAATAAAAGCTGTAGAAAAAGCAGGAGCAAAATGGTTGCACATAGATGTCATGGATGGGCATTTTGTTCCAAACATCACCATAGGTCCACCAGTTGTAAAATCTATACGGAAAATAACAGAACTGTTTTTTGACGTCCATCTTATGATAGAAAACCCCACTAAATATGCAAAAAACTTTGCTGATGCTGGAGCAGATGGCATAACATTTCACATAGAATCCTGCAAAAATCCTCTAACGGTTATCGAAGAAATTAAGAAAACAGGTTGTAAGGTTGGTGTCTCACTGAACCCATCAACACCTATAGAGAGAATAAAAAACCTGCTTTCAGAGGTTGACCTTGTTCTCGTCATGTCTGTAAACCCAGGATTCAGTGGACAGAAATTCATCCCAGATGTTGTACCAAAAATAGAGTGGCTGAGACAGCAGATCGATGAACATGAGTATAATGTTTTGATTGAGGTTGATGGCGGCATCAACAGAGAAACTGGAAGGGTTGTAAGACAAGCAGGTGCTGATGTTCTCGTAGCTGGAAGTTTTGTCTTCAAAGGCAAAGACTACAACCAGGCGGTAAATGATTTAATCCGCTAATAAAGATTGTTTGTTAAATCCAGAAGTACAGCTTTTTTATCCTTAGCCTTAACCACACCGCTGGCAAGCAACACACCATCTGTTCCAAGCTCCAATGCCTTTTTAACATCCTCACCGTTTTTAACGCCAGCTCCACAAAGGATGCCTATGCCCCTGTTTATCTCCCTGACGGCTTTAACGGTACCGCTGACAATATCAGGGTTTGCCTTTGTAACTGAAACCTCCCCGCCTATGAGTTCAGGTGGTTCAACAGCAACAAAATTTGGGTTCAAAGCAGCAATGGCCTTAGAGGTTGCAATATTGTTGCTGCAAACAATCTGATCTAAATCCAACTCCTTTGCACGAGCTATACATTCATCAAGATCTGCAAGCTTCAACCTATGTTCACTATGGTTTATAAACGTACCAACGGCACCTGCCTCCTTAACCGCCTCAGGCAGAGTCCAACCGGTGTGACTCCCTGGTTTAATTGGATCAATGTGCTCAGCAAAGACGGGTATAGAAACAGCCTGAGAAACCATGTAAATATCGCTTGCTTGAACAGCAATGGCCATACTAACACCTGTCTCAGAGGCTACCTCGTCCATGAGCTTAGCTAACTCCAAAGCCTTACCTCCAGTTGCCTCAGCATAGGTTTTGACGTTAACCACAATAACAGGGGTTTTCAACATATCTACTCCTCACAAAAGGTGAAACAAAACCGGTGTTATATTGTTTTTGGCTTAACAAATCATTTAGGATATTGCTATGTCACGGTGCTCAAAGTAAAGCATCGCAAAAACAAGGGTTTCAACGATAACAGCAAGTAAAACAACAACACCATCCACATCGCCTCTCAAAAGAATATCTGCAGGATTATAGTAGTGCATGAGAGAAAGATATCCAATGGACTTATAATCCGGTACAATAAGAGATATGGATTCAAAGATGAACATTGCAACAACCGCTGCTATCATAACAACGCTTGCCTTCATCTTCTCATCAAGTAAACCAGTATTGCCACCACGGAGTGATGAAAAATAGCTAATAAATTGCTGCCCAGTTAAATGACCATAAAGATTCAAATTACCAAGGATATAACCAACTTTTTTTTTATCTCCTCAACATTCTCCCATATGCTTCTACCAAAAATGTAAGTCTCACCACTTGTTGGTCTAAGAAAACCAAGAAGTGTTCTTATGGTTGTGGTTTTACCCGCACCATTTGGACCAAGAAAACCAAAAATCTCTCCCTTTTCAACGGAGAAACTTAAATCTTCGACTCCTCTTGTTTTGCCATAATACTTCGTCAGGTTTTCTGTTTCAACAACATAGGAGTGCATCCACAACAAAAACAGTTTGATACCATATAAATCTTCCCAGATATTCTTTGTTAAACGAATGCTCTAACAAAAAGTAAAAACCCGGAGAGTAAAACCACAAAACCAATCAAACGCCCAAGTTTATCCTCATCAACCCTGTTAGCAAAAACTGCACCAAAAACAGCGCCAAAGGCTGCCGCCGCAGCAGCAACCAAAGCAACATCAAAAACGGTCTCATTACTCAACACATGACCCAGTGTTCCAGCGGCACCAATGAAAAAGGAAAGAAGAAGCGATGTTCCAATAGCGGTATGTAAATCATACCTAAACAAAAGAACGAAGATAAAAACAAGCATACCAGCACCACCCATGCCTGAGAAACCGCTTACAAGACCTGTGGTTAAACCAAAAAACATCATAAAAAACAATCTATGTTTCCTTATAAAAGAAAAATCCACTTTACTCTCAATGTAATCAACATTCTTTTTTATACCCTTCACAACAAAATCAACACCCATCACAAAAAGAAACGAAGCCATAAAAACCGTTAAACCCAGCTCCGGTGCACTGGAAGTGAACCTGCTGCCAAAAAAAGCACCTATCACACCCATGAAAACAAGGAAATGTGTTGAACGTAAATCCACGTTTTTGTTCAAAAGAAACACCAAACCAGCTACTCCACCTATAACCGAGTCCACCAATGGATTGGTTCCAACAGCATGATGCATAGAAAAACCCATAAGCAACGTTAAACAAGGTATCACAAAAATCGCCGCAGTACCAGATGCTATGCCAACAAAAACCCCGCCGAAAAAACCTGAGAGAACCAACACTATGAACCCCAAGACATCAGGAAACACGAGCCAGGGAATACATATTGCAAAATATATAACTTACCTCATGAACAAATATTTAACTTAACAGGTTTTTACCATAAAACATGAACCCGCTCCCGCAGGGCACAATACTTGTTGGCGTAATGGTGGTACTAGCAATCCTATGGTTAACCCTGAAAAGATATGAAGGATATTTTGTTGAAAAAAAACTTTTTATCTCACTCATCGCAGGGTTTGCAACCGGTTTCATAATACTCATACTAGAGTTCAACACACTAGGTGCGGGCATATTCTTCATAATTCTTTTCCCTGCTGTAGAACAGTTCGCAAAAATGATAATAATAAACATGCGAACATTCCAGGAGAAAAAGGATACGCCATTGTATGGTTTGGTTGTAGGGCTTGGTTTCGGTGCAATCTACATGCCCCTCTATACCATCATGACCGCCACAACCATTCAGTTGGAACAGACACTTTTATTCATCGCCTTAATATTTGGGGTAGGAGTGATGCTCTTTCATGGAGCAACCGGGTGCATAATAGGTTATGGTGCGGCATCAGCTGACCATAGTAAAATATGGAGGATGTTACTCTTAGTGATCCTACTTGGCCTGCCAATCACAACACTTGAATTCGGTTTATCCTTCCTGTGGGGAACACCAGAGAACAACATACTCATACTGCTGCTGAAAGGAGGGGAATTACTGTACGGTGTACTGCTGTACTGGTATGTGACAACAAAAATCCTTCCTTCAATACTACCAAGGAGTAAAAGAAAAAAAATGGGTGTTTGACTCAACTACGACATCAAATCCGTTGGATTAACCTGTAAAACCTCTCCTGATTTCACGCGTCTATACGCGATAACGGTTGCTACAAGAAAAAGTAGACTGTTGATCACCCCATAAATGTTTAACCGGCTTAAACTCTTCTGCAATTCAACGGTAAACTCGTTAGTCTGAAAAGAATAACGGTTGGTCTCAAAGTTTTTCTCCATATTGGTTACCAAATCTTCTACAGCAGGCGCTGCTGCATAAACAACCAAGATTGAGGTAAAAACCACTGCAACAAAAGCTGCATACAATACTATCCTCCCATTCCAGCTTTCAAGTTCATGCAACAAAAAAACGTTTACCAAACCACCAAGTATTGCAGTAATCTGAACGATATAAAGAATACTCACGAAAGCACTAAAGTCTACGTTACCTGTTGATACTGCACTGAAAATCATTGCTGCAATATAAAATAGGTATATGACTGAAAAAACAACTGCTATCAAGAAGACAACTACCGCATAAACCACAAACCTTTGATGTTTAACGCCGTACTCCTTTCTGCCGACAAACATTAGAATTAAACCAATCAATGTTAAAAGACCAGTAATTTGGTTTAATCCGCCGATGGAGTAAAACCCTGTGAAAAAAACGGTTAAGTTGAGAATAATAGTTAAAACCAGGCTTAATATGATCAAAACCAAGCCTTTTTCAGTGTAACCACTCATAGGTTTTTCAGCCAATAAAAAAATAAAAAAGGGTGTTTTGTTCTTTAGCTTTCCGCTGCAGATGGGATAGCCTTCGGAAGTGTCTCAGGTAAGGAAAAGAACGCTACTATCTCAAGTATCAGTGCTATCAAAAGAATGAAAGCACCGATTAGTATGATCAAAGTTATAGCGCCAACAAAGAACAACAAACCTGTTGTTGCAAAAAGTTTAACCCCTGTATGCTCAGCTATGCTGTTGAAACTTTTACGTAAAAACAGGGTTGCTACGATCATAAGTATCCATCCGATGACCAAAGCTGCAAGGCAACCATCCATCATGTTACCAACCAAGCCCGTGATATCCTCTGGGTTAACAGTTTGACCGCCCTGCATCTGCATCATGCTCAAGATAGAAAATCCTCCCGCGGCACCAAAGGAAGCTATGAAAATACCGAACACAACAACCATCGCTATTATAGACACAACGAAATACCAAAGATAGTTTTTGAAAATAGACTCATCATTCGTCTCATCAGCTATATTCTTCACCGCTATAAACACCAGTATCAAACCGATCAAAGGTATTATGCCACCAACTGCGGGGATAAAACCCCCCACCAGCATCAACAATGCTCCTATTCCTCCATATATTTTTGCATTACTTAAATTACTCATCTTTTCTCCTCTCCTCATCACCTGGGTATCAATATAACTTCATGTTTAAATACATTTATGTAATCAAAACCATAGAAACGCAACCTTTGCCAAAAAACGTTTCAGTTTCTGCCGTCTATGCTCTCATAAACTATAACTCCAACCGCTAAACCACACACAAAACCTGCAGGTAAACCCGTTAGCACTCGGATAAGGTTTGTGCTTTCCCATAAACCAAAAAGTTGACCAAGACCATCAACGGCGATGGGAACAAGACCAAACAGCATACCAAAAACAAACCTGCCGTTCAACCTTATTTTACGAAAAACCATTACACCTAAACCAATAGTAAGCCCCACCCAGATAGCTGTGCATCTGCTGCAAAAAAGGCATCTGATTGCTATTTATAAAAAAAGAGCGATCTGCTCTCTGATGGCACATAAAATCCCCTACTAGATAAACAATCCGCCAGGGTAATCCAATCTGTTCCAACTTTTCACCATTATCTATAATACCAGCACTGCCGGAGAGGTTTCCTATAGTGGATGGAGGAAGGAAAACAGGCGCAAAAAGTTGAAAAGCAACAAAAACAAGAGTAAACACAAAGAACATCAACACAAGTTTACTTCCAACCCTAACACGCATGTTTGCAAAAAAAGGTGAAGGCTTTTAAGCCTACTCCTCTCAAAAAAATATTATGGTAATAGGATATTTTATAAAGCATCAAAACAATTAGGGTCTGATAGTATGCGTGTAAAGGTTGTCAACGACTCTATAGATCTTGTCCCAGTTTTAAGAGCGTTTGACACCGAAGTTAAAAAGAATGTTTTCAATGAGATATCCAGCGATTGGAAAACAGTCAGCGAAATAGTAGAGAAGTATGGTGAGGAGGGAAAAAAAGCACTGGAATTCTTTGAAAAAATAAAACTGGCTGAAACAAAATGGACTATGCCTGACCAAAACACTGGTGGAAAACCACAGAAGATGTACAAAGCATACTACTCAACCTTCAACATAAACATCTCCTGCCCTATAACGGAAATGAGTGAGGTTTTCACAATAGCTTCACTTAATGACAACGAGTTTGCAGCGCTTGAGAAACAGATAGCCCAGTTTATAGGTGACGAAGGAAAATTCAGCAGCGTTGTCGCAGAGCATTTCAACCTCTCCAACCTCTCCCTAAAAAGCATAATTAAGAGATCAAACAACTTTGTTTACAAAGGCATGAAGATAGAGAAGAAAAAGTAAATCGTTTTAAGGTAACTCGTGTTTCGCTGCTTGTGCAGTACGAGATAATCCTCCAAGCACTGTGGCTTATACTTCCAGCCTATGCTGCGAATGGTTGCGCTGTGCTTGTAGGTGGAGGGTTAGCCATAGATTTCGGTAAAACGTGGAGAGATGGAAAAAGAATACTTGGTGATGGTAAAACATGGCGTGGCCTGTTTTTCGGCTCCCTCCTTGGCTCAATAGTTGGTTTCTCTCAAGTTACAGCAGCAAAATACCTAACTGAACACGGTCTAAACATGATAAACCTCGACTACTTTGAAGGTTACCCATTGATGATACCCATCATTTTATCGCTATGCATAGGAGCGCTTCTCGGTGACTTGATAGAGAGCTTCTTCAAACGAAGAGTAGGTAAGGAGAGAGGCGAGGATTGGCTGCTATTTGACCAACTTGACTTTGTAGCAGGAGCGTTGATTCTGGCGTTAATAACCAGTGGTCTCCTTCAACTAACAGGAGTAACAAACTACAACTGGTTTCTAAAAAACTTTACACTATGGCATCTCCTTGTCATATTAACTGTGACCCCGGGTATACATATACTGGCGAACACGCTTCATAGAAGGTTTAAACAAAAGAGCTTTTAACTCAACAATGTTTGTTTATTTTGATTTATGAAAAACGGAGAGGATGAGGATAGGGTTGAACAGCAGATAAACAGGGTTAAATCTATTTCAAAGATGAACAAAGAACTTGAACTATGGATCAAGGAGACTGAGGAGAAAAAACTCAAAAAAGCAATAAAGGAGTCTAAAAAGGCAGAGGAAATAACTGGTAAATGTGAGATATGCAAAGAAAGAGATGCAAAGTTTGTCTGCATAAAATGCCACCGTAAGGTCTGTGCATCATGCTACTTCAGCATACTTGGTTTATGCACAGAATGCGTGTCTAAGGAGGTCGTTGAAAAATGGAAACAAGAAAACCCTGACTGGGAGAAAAAACTGGGTATAGAATGGATAGATTAGATACGCTTCATAAACTCGATTATCTCCTGCCTTGTTGATGCATTTCTGTAGGCTTCTAAAAAACGTTTGTTTAAATCAATAAAATGTTGACTCCACTTGTAGATGGATGAAATCTCCTCTGCCTGCTGCTCCGCACCAATAATATAAAGAGCAGTGATAAAGGCTTCAAGGGTTGTAAGCTGAAAAGGCTTACCATAGTTAACTGGATTGACAGGTACAATGAATGGAAGAGCGCGATGGTTTCTAAACCGTTTCAACCTCGAAAACACCTCATCCACCTTGTTCCACGAACAATCTACAGCCACAATACCACCTCTTTCAGCGTAAACCCTGTCCTCAGGTGAAAAAACAGTTTTAACAAGAGGATTGAGTATCACAGCATTAAAAGGGATACCATGTAAATCATGTGTTATCTCAGCAAACCCAAGTCTTTTTAGCTTCTTTGCAGTACATTTCTTTGGGTCATCCTGATTAACATGGTATGTTAGCAACCTCACAGTCATCTAAACCCTCTCAACCTTTACATCAAGGACAACATGGCTTACCCCAGGTGCATACGATTTTATCACCCTACTCTTCACATCTTCAACATGAAAACCAAACCTCTCCGCAGCCGTCTCAACCCTCCTCAGAGGTCTATCGTTCAAAAGCTCATTTGGACAAACCTCATGGTAATGCAGCATACCCGAGTTGTGGAACGCAGAGAACGCCGCAGGAAGAAAACGATAGGTATCATGAAGATACCCCATAATCACTCTATCGGCCACACCCTCCGGGGTTTTCTCCCTGTTGTCACCCAAAACAGGTTCAACAATATTATTCACATTATTCAAAGAAATGTTCTCACAAAGATAACCATAGGCTACAGGGTTTATCTCAACAGCATAAACCTTTTTTGGTTTACTATAAACCGCCATCGGAAGAGAGAAGTACCCTATACCTGCGAACATGTCCACAACCGTTTCATCTCTCATTGAAATCCTTGCCATCCTTATACGTTCATCCATGTTACCAGAGGAAAACATAACCTTAACGGGGTCAAGCTTATACCGGATGCCGTTTTCACAATGGATGGTCTCCGTATCTGAGCTGCCATAAACAAGTTTCACCCGTGGTTTCCTCCACTCGCCTTCAACACCGCCAACATCCTCAAGAACGCTTCGGCAGCCTAAAACCTCAGCGTAAACCCCCGCAATCTCTTCACTGTAAGATTGAAGCTCCACCGGCATTTTAAATATCAAAACGTCACCAATCTTCTCCCATTTACTTGGAATAAAACGTATTAGATTCGCTGATAGGACATCCCGCAACCTCTCCCTTATCAACTCATAAGGTGTTTAATCATTTCATTATAATCAAAGCATTACATAATAAAAAACTAATCATTCACCAAAACCAAAAAATAGATGTCGCCAACAACTCTATTTACCTGTTCCTCAATTGCAGTTTTGATGGAACTTTTTCCCTACAACACAAGGAGTTACCAGAAAAACATCATGCATTACATGGATGAGTCACTTGCCACAGGGACGCCGTTGGTGCTCGAATCAGGTACAGGCTCAGGAAAAACGGTTTGTGCTGTCTCATCAACGATATCCTATGCCCTCAAAAACAACAAAAAAATCATTTACACCACCAGGACCAACGCTCAGCAAAAACAGGTTATAACAGAGATAAGGACGATAAAAAAACGTTTCCCAAATGAGACAAAGAATGTTGTAACTGTAGGCATGCAGGGAAGAACACACATGTGCCTGCTTGCAAAAAACAACCCTGAGCTGCAGAAGGGTTCAGCAGATGAACTCGCTCGTCTATGTGCAGAGGAAAAGAAAAAGGTTAGAAGAGGAAGAAAAAAGGGTTGCCCATACTTTAGAAAGGGTGTGGAAAACGAGGAGGCTGTTAAACACGCCCTTGAATGGATGAGAGCCGTTTTACCGACAGCTGAGGAGCTGGTGAAATACTGCGAGGAACACACCCTCTGCCCATATGAAATCAACAAACTCCTTGTTCAGGATGCCCTGCTCGTTGTTGTCCCATACATCTATGTTTTCGACACAAACCTTAGAAACATGCTCCTAGATTGGATGGGAGTTGGCGAGGAGGATATAATCCTGGTAATTGATGAGGCGCACAACCTACCAGATTACCTACGTGACCTACTCTCATCTCAACTCAGTGCATACATGCTGAACAGCTGCCTCTATGAAATAGAAAGGTTTGGTGACCCTTCACTGCTAGCCAGAGGGGTAACGCTTTCACGTTTCGTTAAGGATTTAAACAACATAATCTTTGAACTCAGACAAAGGTTTCTCCTTGGAGGAGACAACAAATTAAAATATGTAGAAAAAAAGGATGCCCTCCTGCCACCAAATGCAGTTGTCTCCCAAATCGCTGAAAAATACTCTTTAACCACTCAAGAAATGGAGAAAATAATCTCCGCTCTCATAGCATACGGTGAGCAGATACAGACAGCAAAACAAAAACAGGGTAAACTACCGCGTTCCTACATACATAAACTCGGTGTCTTCCTCTCCTTCTGGATGAACATAGATGATGAACACTACATTAAACTCATAGTCGATGAAACTGATGGTAAAAACCCAAGGGTAGAAGCCTACTGCCTCGATCCCTCACTCGGTGCAAACATTGTGCACAGATTCCTAACATCCATACACATGTCAGGAACCCTCTCCCCTCTTGATGAGTACAAGGACTCCATTGGTTTACCTGAGTCCACGATGCTCTACTCATACCCCTCGCCTTTTCCAAAAGAAAATAGAAGAATCCTCTATGTTAAAGATGTAACAACAAGGTATGATGAAATAAAAAACTACAAGGGGATGATAAAAAGGATACAGCAATACATAGCTGAGATATGCAACACCACAAACAGAAACACCATCGTGTTTTTCCCAAGCTTCGATTTCATGAACATATGCATCAGAGATGGACTACTTAAAAAAATAAAACGTCTAACATACATAGAGGAACAACGGATGAGCCAACATGATCTAATGGATGTCATACAGAGGTTCAAGGAGAGAGAGGGAGAGAAAAACAATGGCTCGGTTTTATTCTCAGTAATGGGCGGTAGAATAAGTGAAGGCATGGATTTCCCAGCAGATGAACTGGAGGTGGCTGTAATAGTTGGAATACCCTACCCCAAGCCAACTGCACGGCAAAGGGGGCTGCAAAGATACTATCAGAGAAAGTTTGGAAAAGGATGGGAGTACACTGTGAATGCACCAACCGCACGGAAACTACTGCAAGCCATTGGAAGACTAATCAGAAATGAAACAGACAGAGGAGTTGCTATACTGCTTGACAAAAGAGCAGCACGATTCAAACGTTACATCAAAGACATACAGGCTGCAGACGATGTAATACAGGAGTTGCAAAGCTTCATTTTGGAAGGAGTTCAGGTATACCCTCCCTGATAGGGTAAGATACATTGCATTTTCTGCAGAAAAGCGTACCCTTCACAACCTCATCTCCATTCTCACTCTCAACACTAAGCTCAAGCTCACCCTTACATGTCGGGCAGCACAATATATCCAAAAGATCTTTTTTCATGTCACCACCTCAACAAAATCAACGGTCACCCAGATGCATCATTCTTTTCCTGCCAAGACCAGAGTCCCACACAACCGTCCAATCATCATCAGTAAGCCTCCTGCCCTCCTCTCTGAGCTGCATGTAGTTTTTAACCTGAGAATCCATCAGATCAGCCTGATGAAGAACAAAAGCCTCAAGAAGCTTTGGTATCTGAGGGGAACCCCACTCATACTTTCCATGATGACTCAACAAAATATGACATAAACGGTTCTCAAGCTCTACATCAAAATCTTTACCACTCTCCCTTAAATCATCTATCTTCTCCCGCACCCATCTGTCACCAATCACAATGTGGCCAATAAAGTTGCCCTCATCCGTCTTGTCTATAGCAGCAGTGGTTTTATACTCCCTGAGTTTACCAACATCATGTAGAATAGCACCAGTTATCAACAAGTCTTTATCCACACCAGAGTACATACCACAAATAGTTTTACATAAACGTATAACACCCACCGTATGTTCAAGGTTTCCACCAACATAATTATGATGATGCGTCATAGCTGAGGGAGAATGTTTAAAATCCTCAACAAAAGATGAATCAGAGAAGAATGCTTCAAGGAGGTTTCTCAACTGCTCATTTTTAACCCCATCAATCTCAGCCTTAATCTCCTTGAACAACTCCTCTATCCTATTCTCATCCAATGCAGGAACAAAATCGCTTACATCATACTCAGATGGACTGCATCTCCTTAAACCGCCGCTTGTTTCATTGACAGAAATCTGAGGTTTTTCATCATAAATCTCTACGTTACCAGCACGTATCTGCACAACATCCCCAACTGAAAAACTATCATAGAGGCGTTTAACACGATCCCTATTGTCTCCACCCCAAAACTTAACAAAGATTTCACCTGTCTTGTCTGCGGCAACAAAATCAAACCATGTTCCTCGCTTATATGGTCTAATGGGGTTTTTGCTTTTCACAGCAAAAAAATCGTTTATCACATCTCCTTCTCTTAGGTTTTCAACAAACTGCTCCTTTCTCCTTTTTCCAATATCTGCTTCAATCATGGTTTGTTCACCCTGCTTTTTGTCATACTCATACAGGTCAGGCATGATACATTCTCCCCTCTTAAGGTGGATACTAAACTTTCAATGATGTCACAGTTTATACACTTTTCCTTCCTTCACCATCCTTGTCTTTATCCCAAGTTTCCTAAACATACCAGGATGCTCAGTGTGAATTGGATAAAGCTCCTTTGGATTAACCTTTTTTATAAGTTCCTTGAGGTCAGTCCCATTTATATGACCTGAACAATGCGCCTGAACAAACCTTAGATTGAAAAACTTTAGCCAGTTCATCATCCTGTCAAACGACATCTGCATCTCCTCATTAAACGGCTCAGAAAGAGAATGAATGTATACGCCACCATCTGGTTTCAAATCAATCAAAGTATTGAAGTACCAGAAGTTCAAAACCACCATGTACTTCTCGGGTTTATCCCTTATCTCCTCCGCCGTTACAATGTTTGGATAACCCAACCTTTTTTTAATATAGGGTTCAGTGTAGTCCTCGTCAATATATGTACCTGTTAACCGCTTGGGTTTAAGAAGAAGAATGTTCTCATCTCTGCTATCAGGCACCTGAAGTTTAGAATCGCTATGATACCTCTCAAGGAAACAGGCGTGTTTAAAGCTTATAACCATCTTCTTACCAACCTCTTTAGAGATACGGTAGAAGGTTCTGAACCTATCAACATCCTTGAAATTGAAATCAACAATCGAAAGTTTACTGTTGTTGAACAACTCCTTTTTCGACTTAACATAAACTCTATGCTCAGATTCGCCTGTTCTACCACGGTCAATCCTTGTACCTTCTGTAATCATAACCCGTGGTTTCGCCTCTCTTGCAGCCTCCACAAAATCATCTGTCATACTGGCATGCAGCCCATGCATCCTGAGGTCACCTGTGTAAACAACATCACCCTCAGTTGTATGAATCACAAAACCATAGGCTCCCGGCACACTATGGTCAACATGAACAGGTTCAATCTCCAATGAATCAATCCTTATCTTATCACCGGTTCTGAAGGTTTTAAATCTTCTTTTAACAGGTGGTTTCCTGTAATCCCGTCTATACAAAGGACGAAGTTTAAAATCAACAACCTCGTTCTCAATACTCCGCTGACTCTGCTCATTAACCGCCTCTAAAACATGTTTACAGGTCTCACCGCAATAAACAGGTATATCCTTATGGAGAAAGGAGATGTAATTCGCGTGATCCGCATGTGCGTGAGACAACAAAACACCCTGAACCTCAGGCTCCTCAGGTTTCCTACCCATGTGCGTTAAAAGATCCTCACGGTAAACACCACGAATGTCTGGTATAAGCTTCATAGCAAGAAAATCTCCTATACCGTTTGCCACTCTTGGTGTCAAAAACTCTTCAAAATAAAGGCCCCGTCTGCCGAAACTCATACCAAAGTCAAGGAAAATCTTTGTGCCACTGTCTTCTAACAAAACCTTGTTTCCACCAATCTCTCTGATTCCTCCGTAAAAGGTTAACGTTACCACCTTAAACCCCCCTTAAACGAATTACATGAAACTTTTTCAAATAGTTTACCACACCAGTTTCTTCCCACACTGCGGACAAAACCTCGGGTTCCCCTCCAGTTTAGCTCCACAGGCTGGGCATATATTACCCACTCTCTTACGCTCAATCTCCTTCAGTTTAATCTGCATGTTATACGCCTTTGCATCCCTGAAGGCATCAAAGGCGAGAGGTACACCCACAACCAAAAGTATTGCAACCACAAAGAGAATGTTTTTGATGAAAAAAGGCGCGATAAAAAGATAAACCATCCATCCAACAAACAACACCATGCCAACCGCTATCTTAAGGTTGGTTACAGCAGCATACATCTCACCGAGACCCCAAACTAGGAAACTGAAAACAGCAGCTATAACCGGGTTTTTTCTCACCTCAGGCATAAGACCATAGAGTAATACCGTTAAGGGTAATTATCCTTTTTGATTAACTGTTGGAGTTTTCCCAAACATAATTAAATAAAACCCGCTATTAATCCTGGGAACATGAAGGTAAAGCTGATAAGATACACCCCTGAACCTGAAAGGGTTTGTGGGATGGCTGCTGCTCTTACTCACAGTAAAACAACACCAGAGAAACTGGAGGAAATGGATGATGAACAACTCAAAGAAATACTATCCTACGTCATCAAACTCGGTCACACAAGCGTTATTGAACATGCAAACTTTACGTTTGCAATCACTGGTGTAAGCAGAGCATTAACCCATCAGCTTGTTAGACACAGAATAGCGAGTTACTGTCAGCAGAGTCAGAGATACGTCAGTCTAGATAAACCGACCTATGTGACCCCGCCCTCCATAGGAAAAAATGAAAAAATGAAAAAAGCCTATGATGAAACAATGGAGAAAATATGGGATGAATACAACAAACTACTTGACCTTGATGTACCCGCTGAGGACGCACGTTATGTTCTACCAAACGCAACAACAAGCAACGTCATAGTCACCATGAACGCACGCGCCCTTCTCAACTTCTTTGAGCTGAGATGTTGTTTACACGCACAATGGGAGATAAGGAGGCTTGCAAACAAGATGCTTAGTGAGGTGAAAAAGGTTGCTCCAACGATTTTCAAAAACGCTGGACCGCCATGTAAAACAAAAGGAATATGTCCTGAGGAGAAAAAAGATTGTCCTCTATACCCAAAAAAGAAGTGAAAGAGTATGGAAAGACCCTACACTATAATAAACTGTGCTGCAACCGTAGACGGCAAAATAGCGTTTCCCTCAAGAAAGCAGCTGCGTATATCATCAGAGGAGGACTTTAGAAGAGTACAGCTTCTAAGGGAGAGATGTGATGCGGTGCTGGTAGGCATCGGAACCATTCTCACGGATGACCCTAAGCTTACCGTTAAAAAACCTGATGCAAAACAACCTTTACGTGTTGTACTGGATAGTAATGGTAGAACCCCTGAGGATGCTGAAGTGATGAATGAAAAAACCTATACAATACTTTTTGTTGGGAAAAACGTTAAAAAAAGGTTTAACAAAAAAAATGTTGAGGTTGTGCCTTGCAACCTTGATGAAAAAGGATTTGTTGACCTCAATGAGGTGATGGCTGAGCTTGTAAAACGTGGAGTAAAAAACCTTCTCGTGGAGGGTGGAGGAACCGTTATATGGAACTTTATAAAACAACGCCTTTTTGATGAACTCCTCATTTACACTGGACCGATGGTGGTTGGTGGAAAAAACACACCAACTATCGCGGATGGAGAAGGAGCAGAGGATGAAAAAGAGATCATAAAACTTAAGGTTGAGGAAGTAAAAACCCTTGGAGAAGGATTACTCGTGAGGTATGTGCCGATACCATGAAACTGTTATGCGATCAAATGCTTGGTACGCTGGCGAGATGGCTTCGTCTGCTAGGATTTGATGTGTATTATGCAAATGAAAAAACAACGGATGATGAAATCCTAGATATCGCTGAAAAAGAAAAACGTGTTGTTATATCAAGGGATAAACAGCTTGTTGAAAGAGCGGAGAAAAGAAGGATGCCAAACATAGAAGTCACGTCAACGGATCTTGATGAGCAGCTTAAAACGGTAACCTCAGTTTACCCTGTAAACAACAAAACGGTTCTTTCAAGATGCTCCCTGTGCAACACCCCCTTACTGAAGGTGAAAAAGGAGGATGTTAAAGGAAAGGTTCCCTCTAAGGTTTTCGATGCACACGAGGAGTTTTGGTATTGTAAAAAATGCGACAAAATATATTGGAAAGGTAGCCACTGGGTCAGAATCGAAGAAAAGATGAAGGAGTTAACAGAAAAAGTTAAAGCATCTTAACCATCTGAGCATGAGGAACACCATCTATAAATATTACACACTCAGGGTTAACAAAACCATGTTTTATCGCGCAGTCAACTGTTCTCTTCCCAACGAGGTTAGCGATGGTTGCCTCCTCAAGATAAGCAACGAGAGCCTTCTCATCAACCCTGTGTCCATCATAAAAACTTTTTTTGACATGCAACCTGAGCTCACCTTCACTAAAACGTTTACCGAGAAGTTCCACATCACATGCCCCGACGAGGAGTTCTTCACCCTGCATGTAAAGTTTTATACTAATCTTCATCCATGTTCAACTCTTTAAGGTCTGGTTCCTAATTTTGTTATCTGTTACTCCTCTATATATATTCCTTTCGAAAAAAACCGAAAAAAACGGTTGAATCAAAAACGTTTAACAACCATGTTTTTATTTTGTGAACGTAAAAAACATGGATGAAAAGTATAACAACATAGATTACAGTCGCATCAAAATAATTAGAAGCAGAAGGAGAAAGAAAACGGTTCAAGCCAAAGAAGTCAAAGGAAACATTATCGTGTACCTGCCTGCTGGTTTGGATAAAAACAAGGAAAAAAAGTATGTTGAAGAACTTGTAGCTAAAATAAAAAAACGTAAAAAAAGGGAGAAACTAAACAACGATGGTTTACTACAAAAAAGGGCGCAGGAGTTGAACAAAAAATATTTTGATGGAAAACTGGAGTTTGAAATAAAGTATGTAACGAACCAAAACCATAGGTTTGGCAGTTGCAGTCCAAAAAACAAAAAAATCAGGATATCAGATAGATTAGCAGATATGCCACAGTGGGTTAGAGACTACGTTATAATCCATGAGCTTGCCCACCTAATACAACCGAATCATTCAAAAAAATTCTGGCAGCTGGTTAACCGTTACAGGTATACTGAGAGAGCGAAGGGTTATCTTATAGCGGTTGGTATGGGAGTAGATGAAAAAATCGATGGTAAGGAGGATGATTGAATGAAAGCCATGGTTTTAAATAAAATAGCGGAGGTTGAAACCAAGCCATTGAAACTGGAAGAGTTACCTGTTCCAAAACCTGATTCCAATGAAATTCTGATAAAGGTTTCTGCATGCGGCGTATGTCACACAGAACTTGATGAGATAGAGGGGAGAAAAAAACCGAGGCTACCAGTAGTACTTGGGCATGAGGTTATAGGTTACGTTGAAAAAAATGGTTCAAAGGCTAAAAGATTCAAAACCGGGGACAGAGTTGGTGTAGCATGGATATACCATGCCTGTGGAAGATGCAGGTTCTGCAGGAATGGAATGGAAAACCTGTGCGCAGAGTTCAAGGCTACAGGGTGCGATGCAAACGGGGGTTACGCAGAATACATGAAGGTGTCAGAGGACTTTGCATACCTGATACCACCAGTTTTCTCGGATACCGAGGCTGCTCCTCTAATGTGCGCTGGAGCCATAGGGTACAGGGCGTTGAAACTAACCGGTTTAAAGGATGGAGAAAACATTGGTCTCTACGGTTTCGGTGCATCAGCACACATAGTTATACAGCTTGTCAAACACCTTTACCCAAACTCGAAGGTTTTTGTTTTCACGAGAAGAAGAAACGATGAACCCAGTAAACTCGCTTTAGATATGGGTGCAAACTGGGTTGGAACAACAGGAGATACACCTCCTGAGAAATTGGACAGAGCAATAGATACAACACCTGTTGGCGTACCTGTAAAGGAGGCTCTCCGCAACCTGGAGAAAGGAGGCAGACTTATTGTAAACGCTATACGTAAAGAGACACCGATTCCTGAGCTTGACTACGCTACTCATCTCTGGAATGAGAAGGAGATTAAAAGTGTGGCAAACATAACCAGAGAAGATGTTCAAGAGTTTCTACCGTTAGCCGCTGAGATACCAATTAAACCTGAGGTGAAGGAGTTTAAACTTGAGGAGGCGAACGAGGCACTAATTATGTTGAAACATGGCAAATACAGAGGAGCAGGGGTTTTAAAGATCTAAGGTGGATTCTTCATCAAAATTCTACTTTTGCGGGAAACTGGTTTACCTGAAATTATGTACCAGGCGGAGAAATATCTAGTTACCAATTTACAAATTGTAGGGGATTTGTTGAGTTCAAACAAATCTTTTTTGTTTCAACAGTATGAGAAACAGGATTGATACAACCGTTAAAACCATCTTTACTACAACGATAAATATGGGTTCATAGTTGCTTAATGAGCTTTGAGAGTTAGAGGTATATCTGGGAGAACCATAGTAATAGGGATTATATGCTTTTTTCACCAAATCTATATTATATCTACCGGGATCAAGAGAATCGAAATCCCAAAGAAAAAAACCATCTCCGTTTGATTTCAACGAACTGTCTATTGCATTAACTATATCGTTATCGTTGTTATCATATGGTCCATATATTTTTATGTCGGCAACAACAGTTGCGTTAGTGGCTTCTTTTACATGATTACATATCCCTCCCGCAAAATCATTGTCTGTTACAGAGTCTAAAGCCACAAATGGACAAATCATGTCAACAATTTCTCCCAATTCAGTAAGATTCTGTCCGGTTAAATATGCTGTATCACCTGAATCCAGAACCAAACCAACTTTTAGATGTGGATAAAGAGTTGCCACGCTGTTTTTCCATTCTTTTATAAAATCTGCGAGTTCTCTTGTTCTCCAGTTTGACCACGCCTCATATTGAGGACTCTGTGTATCAAATTGTGCTGGATTTCCATCTATTCCTGTATCTTTTGCAAATTTCTCTAAACATCGAGAACAGTAACAGCAATCGGGCAAAAAATGTGGATTATAAAGGATTAACCCATCAATAGCGGGGTACTTCTCCAACAGTTTGTGTGCCCATCTAATCGACCAATTCCTACCTTCTGGACTTGTAAAGCAGATTTCTCTTTCATCAACCTCTCCGTTTTTATGGACTTGATGCTGAATATCCTTATATTGACCAGGTAAAGTTCTGGCTCTGTACATAACCCAAGTAGGGATACTGCGTTGTTGAGTGGCATTTATAAGAACATTTACAGCATTGAAGTTTGTAATATTCCATGACCATGTTATCCATCCAAAGTCTACTATCAACATGTTGATGTTACAGTCGTCAATAAATCTCAAAATATCCGATACTTCGATTTCATTACCAACAGTAGCAGATCCGATTGCAATCCCTCTAATTTTTTTCAGCCATATTCGATTAAGTAGTTCATCCCAGTGAGTGTCACCTGCAAAGTCTAAACCATATTCGGATTCACCATATTTTGTCTCATAAATCGGATGCGATGGATTAGGAAGGTAGATTGACAGACCATGAGCACCTGGTTTGTTGTTACCATGGGCTTCTGCAATAACAACATCAGTTAAGTTCTCTAAAACATGCTCCAAATCATGGCGGATAGTTTGATTCATCTCGACATCGAAGCATTTTTCGGCAAAATCGTAAACATCTAGGAATCCATTCAAGCCGAAAGATTGAACTCCTTCATAAATCGAACAAATAAGTTCATATGACCTATTAAAGTTACTAAGAACCCCAAGACTAAGAGAATCGATAGCCTCTCCCAATTCATCCATTTTATCTGTTTTCATAGCACTCATTGTGAAATTGTCTCTTTTCTCAGGCCAACTGTAACTCTGTTCTTTGATCAACTCTATAATTCTTTTTCCCAGCTCGATATTACCTATATCTGAGTTTTGATTCAACATCTCGCATAAAGGCCCTATTACGTTACTCCACCATCTGTATCCACTTGTTTCTTCACTCCCTACATATACGTCTGTGCAGTTTCTGAGTTCATAAACAGCTTCTATATTAGCCATTAAACATGGGGCAGTAAAACATACGATATCAACACCACCAGTTTCTGTAAACGCCTTCTGCATTTCATCCATAGTTAAAGAATCGTTACTTGTGTCATCTCGACAAGCACCCTCCCATCCCATGCCATGGTTGTAAAAAGAAATAATGTACCTGTCTGCTGTGAAGTTAGTTTTGCAGTACTCAATAAAATCTTTCAGAGTTTTGTAGTCACCCATGTTTATCTCACCTAAATCCTTCAGCAGTTCTTTGTTATGATTCTCATCGATGTACCATATCTTCGCAGGATCATATTCCTCATCTTGAAGCACTATCACATTGAGATTTTCTCCTGAAAACGCCTCTTTAACAAATAGCTTTAAAGGATCACCAGAACTATGAAAATCGGCGTCATCATAAAACATAAACGTCCATTTTTTTCCAAGCACATTATTTTGCATACTGCCTTTACCGTTTTCATCAGCAATAACCGACATTGTTATGTTTGTTATGAAAAAAATACAAACAAAACATAACACAAATTTTTGTACACTCATATGATCACGCCAATTTAATCTATATTTAAAAAGTTTTATCAATTAGATAGAAAATATCAAAAGCTG
>JAGGZU010000057.1 GCA_021161865.1 Thermoplasmata archaeon | reverse complement strand
TTCCACTAGAGGTGAAACATGTTTTTGTTTTAGTAATTTGCTGTATTTCAATCTTCACGAAGCGACTTCACCACAGCGATGTTTTCTATATCTGTTCTTCGTTCATCAAAAGGCGTTTCCAGTATCATTGGAACATTGCGTAGAGATTCATGGTTGATTATTCTTCTAAAACCATCCACACCGATCTCTCCCATCCCAATGTGCTCATGTCTGTCGAGCTTGGATCCAAGTTCACCAAGGGAATCATTGAGATGAATGAGTTTTAACCGCTTTAAACCAACTGCGTTGTTGAACTCCTCCAGAGTTTCCTCCAAACCTTTTTGGGTTGCTATGTTGTAGCCTGCAGCGTAAACATGACAGGTGTCGAAGGTAACGCCTAAAGGCAAATCAGTGTTATCGATTATATACGCGAGTTGTTCAAAGTTGTAACCAAGGTTTGTGCCGCTTCCAGCTGTGGTTTCAAGCAGCACCTCAACCCTTTTTTTGTTTATAATATCACTCAGTTGGTTGAGAGAATCTATTATTTGGTTTAAACCCTTTTTCTCTCCAGCTCCAAGATGTGCACCTGGGTGGATAACCAGGTATTTCAGACCAAGGAGTGCAACCATGTTGATCTCTTTTTTCATTGCATCCATTGTTTTTTTGTAGACCTCTTGTTTTGGTGTCGCAAGGTTGGTGAGGTAGGATTCATGTACAACTATGGGTTTAATGTTTTCTTTAAGGTAACGTTTTTTGAATGTTTCTGCCTCTTTTTTCTCAACCTGTGTGAAACTCCAACTTCTCGGTGAATGAGAAAATATCTGTGCGCAGGTGCAGCCAATGTTTTTAGCAAGTTTTATTGCCTCAGCAAAGCCGTTGGATATGGAAACATGGACTCCTATTCTGAACATTACTCTTCTGAGAACTCCTCTAAAGCCTTTTTTACTTCAACAACGTACGTCATCGCCGGGCCGCCACCCATCAGTATAGCAACGGATGCCGCCTCGAGGATCTCTTCTTTTGTAGCCCCTGCCTTAAGTGCTTTTTCAACATGTATCGCTATGCAGTATTTACATCGAGCTGTTATTGCTGTGCCAACCGCTATGAGTTCTTTGGTTTTTGTGTCAAGTTTCCCCTCTCTGAGAACCACTCCCATAAACTCTTTGAAACATCTCATGCTCTCCGGTTGCTCCTTTGACATGAGTTTCAACATGTCCATAACCTGTTCAACAGATTCTTTCATCTCTCCCATTGTTTTATCACCAATCACCAAATGGAGGGTAACCTAATTGAATTTATCGTTAAACTAGTGTAACCTGTTTAGGCCATGTTTCTTTTAAACAAACGCTCCAAACCCTTCCTATGAAATCCAGAGAGAAAAGGTTTTGTAGAACATGCACCCAGTAGTTGCCTCTGTTGGTCATGACTATGCGGTCGCCCTTGTCCTCAGCCATTCCAAGTAGTTGCAGTAGTAAAAATATTTTACCAAAGGTTTCATCGAAGTCTTTTTTAAACAGTTCATTAAAATCTTTTTTATAGATCCTTGTCTCGTATATCCGCCAGTAAAGCCAATGTATCATCTCCTCTCTTTCATTGAAATCTATGGTGAGTGCCACTGGAGGTTTATGGTATTTGTTCAAATATTTTATGTACTCTTCGACGTTGAACACGTTGATGAAAAAGTATCCTGGTATAAGTGAACCGGCACCAGCACCTAAACCAAGGTAGTGTGGGATGGTTACTGAACTATACTTTTTTACACCCTTTTTTGTGAACGCCCATACCGAGGTCCTTCGCATGCCTGCATCGTAGCATAGCTTTTCTATCCTTTTGAGCATGTTTCGCCGCTCAAGGATACCTGAGAGATGGTAACCTTTTTCTTTAACAATATCCTTAAGTTGTGTATGGGGAAAGGTGAAGATAGGGTATGCTGAAATCTGGTCGACACCCAGTTCCAGAGCTGTTTTTATGTCTCCTTCAACATCATGTATATTTTGGCTGGGTAAACCAAACATTATGTCTATGTTCACACATGAGAAACCGTTTTCAACAAGGATTTTAACAGCTTCCTTTGCTTTTTTACTGTTGTATGGTCTACCAAGTATCCTTAGAAACCTGTCTGAGAAGGTTTCTACACCCATGCTAACGTTTTCAACCTTGTTTCTCTTGAGAACATCCACGATTTTGATGTTTATGTCGTTTGGGTGTGTTTCTGTTGAAACACTGCATTTAACATCAAAAGTTGTGTATATTTTTTTGATTATATCTTCCAATCCGTTGTTTATCAGGGTGGTTGGTGTCCCTCCACCTATATAGAGGGATGTAATCTTTTTTCCTTTAAGAAGAGGCTGGTAGAATTTTATCTCCTCGAAAACCGCATCCTTGTATGGAATAGTTTTTCTTCTATCATACTTTTCTTTGAAGTATGGGCAGTACATGCAGGGTGAACGGCAGAAGGGCACGTGGAGGTATAAACCGATTTCGTTTAACCTCAAATCGTTCATCTCAGGGTATTTGTTTTGTAAAACAATACCCTTTGAACCTGTGAGCAGTTGTTTAACGGTTTGTCGCATTAGTTTGCTGAACACAAAAAAAATTTCATGTTTTTTGTTGTATAATATTTTTTTGTATGCCGGGTTTTTTAACACCATCCTTCTTCTATTTTTATTCCTCTTGATTTGAGGTCTTCGATAACTGTTTTGTACAACTCCTTTTTCATCCCAATTTGTTCTGGTGGAACTATGCCTTTTTTGTTAACCAAACCCTTGATTAGCATCCGTAAAATGGATGCTGTGGTGTAACCTGTTACTCTAGCCATGGAAAGCATGCCTGTTTCATCATCCGTCTCGTCAAATAGAGAAAGCTTGTAGCAAACATTCTCACCGTCTTTCACCCCCTCCACAGTTATCTCCATCACCGTGAAATCCCTTTCACCTTCTTCAAACCGCCATAATGGAAACAGGAGGGCTGCTGTAACATCCAACGGTTTAACCTTAACACCTTCAACATCAACCAAGGTCTTATTGAAGAAACCTGTTTCTCTCAAGAAAAATATTTTTTCAGCATGACCAGGGTACCTTAGTGTTTTTTCAACCATGTTTTTTGCTGGTAATGTGTGTATCAGGGTTCTTAAACCATCTGTGTTGAACGCCTCCAGTTTACCAACACTAGGGATTTCGATGGTTTCAAGTTCTGAGAGAGCAGGTAGTGTTACAACCCTGTTGTTTCGCACGCATTTAACCGGTCTAATGTACTCTTCTATAACATCTGCTGGTGAAAAAGGCGCCTTGTATTTTAGTATGTTATCTGGGTTTTTTGGTAAACCACCAACAAGGATTTTTACGTTTTCTGTTTTTTCCATCAAGGAGGAAGCATAACCCACGGCTATGTTGCTTAAACCTGGTGCGACACCACAATCCACGATCGCTGTCACCTGTTTTCTCCTTGCAACATCGTCGAGGGTAAAAGGGTTTTCTGGGAAAAATGAGACATCACACATATGTTTACCCGCCTCTACCACGGTTTTCAGTGTTTTGTAACCTATTTCACCAGGGAATGCATCAACGACTGCGTCAAACTCTTCAACAGTTTTTGAAACAACTTTTGAATCAGATAAATCTTTGGTTAACGTTTTCACCCCAAACCTCTTTTCCAAGATTTTTATGTTTTTGTTTTCTTTGTCTACAACTGTGACCTCAAAGTTTTTTGAGAGATCAAAAGCGATGGTGCTACCTACTCTTCCACCACCAAGTACACAGATCTGTTTCATGATTTTTGGAAAACAACTCAGGTATTATATTTTTCCTGTGAAAAATCAATTGAGAATTCTATGAGGCAAGTACATGTTTTGTTTTAAAGGAGAGACTTGAAACTGCGATTCCTATGGATATAGCTACAGAGGATAAGGGAGGGAGATGGTAAACAATCTCTCCAGTTCCAAGTATGTAGCTTGATGTTATGGCAATCAGCACCCCTGTGGTGAACAATGTTATGTTTTTTCTAAGATCCTCGTCCTTGGTTGTTTTAATGGCTTTTGCCATTAGTAGGAAACCAGCAATTATGAGGATGAAAAGTATGGAAACTGTGAGAATAAAACTTATATCATTCTACGCCATGTGGATGTAGCTGAAACCATTGATATAAACTCGTTCAGCATTCAAATAAACTTCACCAAACAAAGAAAATGTTAACCCTGTGAACAATGGCACAAGCATGAGAAGGGGCAATGTTTTTCTTTTCAGAGAGACTATAAAGGAGTATGCGAGGAGTAGAAAGAAGAATACAACAAAAACTGATAGGAGTATAACGGTGTTTTGTATAATTAAACCAATCTCTGGGCTGGATATCTGTGTTAACCCATCCAGCAGTGCCCAGCATCCGCTGGCTAAAACTAGATAACCAAGGAGAAGTCGTGAGGTGTTTTTACTTTTTACAAACGAGTTAGCCGTCAGGAAACAGAAGATTGCTGCTATGAAGTAAACGATAACCCAGGGTTGAAGATACATTTAAACATTCAAAGGCTTTGCAAGCTAAAAGTTTTACTCTGTGAAGAAACCCTCGATCCTTCCAGTCACAACCTCTTCCTGGCTTAACTCTATTTTTTCTCTTATTTTTGGTGGAAGGTAAAAGGAGAAGGTTGTTCCTTTGTTGGGTTTGCTTTCACATCGTATTTCGCCACCATGTGCCTCAACTATTCCCTTACAAATTGCTAATCCCAATCCTGCTCCACCAACCTGTCTTGACCTCCATTCATCCGTTTGAAAGAATGGTTTGAAAACGTTTTTGCAGTCCTCCTCTGATAATCCTATGCCGTTGTCTTTCACAGCTATCATTGCCCCATTACCGTATCTTTTCAGTGAAACCATTATTTTTCCACCCTCTGGTGTAAATTTTACAGCATTGGAGATTAGATTCTCTATGACCTCTATTATCTTGTCTCTGTCGAATTCTATCTCAGACACCTCCTCCATCTCTTTTTCTATGTCTATGTTTTTTTTACCGGCGAAGGGTTTCATAAAGGACACTGTTTCTTCTACAACCTCTTTGAGAGGTTGTTTTTTTGGAATGAGTTTAAGTCTCCCAGATTGGATACGTGATATAGTGAGTAACTCCTGCAGAAGTCTATCCAACCGCTCTGTATTTCTCTCTATCATCTCTAAACTCTTTTTTTGTTTATCAGTTAGTCCTCCAAGGTGTTCCTTTAAAAGCATTTGTAACTGTGCTTTTATTGGAGTCATTGGTGTCCTCAGTTCATGGGATGTGACGCTTAGAAACTGTGTTTTTGCTTCATCCAATTCTTTCAGGTTTTTGATCACTTTGGTTACTTCCCTTCCCATGCTGTTGAATGCATCTATAAGAATGTCAAGGTCATCCCCTGTTTTTGCTGATACGGGTTCGAACTTTCCTGCCTCCATTTTTTTAACCGAGTTTATAAGTCTGTCAATTGGTTCGGCTATATGAAGGGAAAGGAAACGCGATATCAACGCTGTTGAAAGGATAGTGGCAATCATTATCATACTTATGTTGTAGAGTAGACGTGTATCTATGTTGTCGATAAGGGGAATGAGTAGTAGTGAGATTATGATTAGTGGCGTTAACCCTGAAAACAGTAGAGATATGTAGATTTTGCTTGATAGGGAAATCCTTACCATACTCACCCTGTTGGTTTGATTACTTGATCAACAAAGATGCTTACTTCTTTGAAGAAATCCTTATGTTCCTCTACATCCACCGCAAAAAGTGCTGCTTTACAGGATGTATCTCTAATTCTGTTTACAATGTTTAGTAAAAATCTTGCAACAACAGGTTTATCTGAGTATACAAGCAGGGTTGTCAGTGAATCAAACAGAAGATAGATGTTCTTTTTTGATTTCAGGACACCTGTTAGTACGAAGGATAAATCCGATAAAGCCCTTGGTGAGTCAAGGTAGATTATCCTCTCAGTGTCTCTTATGTCCTGTATTGTTTTTGATATGCAGTCTATGATGGTTACTCTATCCACCTTTACTCCTGCCTTTACAATATAATCTTCAAGTGATGATGCTGTTTTGTTTAGAGTTACATAGACTATCTCTGCATCCTGTGGGAGTTCCTTTAAGGTGTCAGCTATCACTGCGTTGTATTTGTCACTTTCTACAACGGAGAGAATGGTTTGGTGTTTGCTAAGTGCCTCGACTAGGTCTTTCATGTTCATCCCACAGCCGATTTTATCCTTTTGATTAGGTCGTCTACGTCAAAAGGCTTCTGAATGAAGTCAACAACATGTTTCCTTGCCAGCAGATGCTCTTTTTCAGCTTCTGTTAACCCCACTGCGGTGAGAAATATGACCTTTGTTTTCTCCAGTTTCTCGTCCTGATCCATCTCGTCAAGTATTTCCTTTGTTGTAATCCCAGGCATCATAACATCTAGGAGTATAAGGTCTGGTGTTAGGTCTTCAAGCTTCTCCAAGCATTCGTTGCCGTTTCGTGCGGTGAATACGATGTAATCGTTCATCTCCAGTATCTCTGATACGGTTGTTAGTATGTCTGGTTCATCGTCAACCACCAAAACCGTTTTTTTCACACAACCCACCACCGGTTTTTTTTCAAACATTAAATGTTAGTATTATATTAAACATTGTTGCCCGTTATATTCTATCTTTCCAGTTTTCCTTTGAAGAATTTTTTGTTAAGGGATTTTATTGTTCCTGAAGTTCCCACCGTCTCTACCCTAACGTTTTCTTTGCCTATTTTGTTTATTGATTGAAGGATGTGTATCGCCTCTGTTTTGTAGATGTGGAAGCAGTGTATCATCCCCTCTTTGCCGTTGAAACGGATCAGTTTTAGGCCAAAGTCCTCTGTTTTTTTTCCAAAGATTTTTAGCGTTTCCTCTCTTATAGCTTTGTTTACAGCACTCCTGCTAAAACCTTTCTCTACACCGGTTATGATGAATCCTATGTAGCGGTGTCGCGGTTTTTTATTCTGATTCGATGCGAGGAGCAAGAAGGTAGACAGCGTGACCATTTTTTTCTGTGAAATCAAACTCAAGTTTTATCGGGTTGTCGTTTCCAAGATGCATGGTAATAGGTTCTTCACCCTTCACTGGTTTCACCATGTTGCTGAAGTAGTCTATGGAAAACAGGCTTCTGCATTTCTCTGGAGTATTCAGCTCTAGAAGAAGGTCCTTGGGTAGTTTGAGGTTTACCACATCTGTATCTCCCTCAGCAAATAGCTCAAAAGAGTCTTTTGTAGCGGTTAAAGAAATGTGATCTGAAACGGCTTCGGATGCTCTCACTCCTTGGAAAAGCTCTGACGCCTTTATTGTTATTTTAGCAGGGAGATTTAGGTTTGGTATCTTTGGGTCAGGCATCCCTGCAGTGTCGAGTAAACCCATCTTCCTCACAAGGTTACCTATCCTTATTATAAGTTTATTTGTATCCTCATCATATTCAAGTGAAACTGTATCGTTTGCGTTTGCAAGTTTCATTATCCCGCCTAGTTTGTCCAGGTCTATCCCCATTTCCATCTCATCTGCCTTGTACTCCTCAAAAGAGGAAGCTTTTACATCGACGTCAACCATGGCAACATGTGCCGGGTCTACTGCTCTAAGCGATATACCCTTTGGTGTTATGTTGAACTTTGCTTCTGTTACGAGAGGAGATGCAATGTCTATTATGTTTTTAATGACCTCGGCCTTTACCTTAGCTTTGAACATTTTGTTCCTCCTGAGAAAATCCTTCTCACCATTTTTAAATACAGTTTCTCTTTATAATCATGACGGTATTTCGTGAGAATAAGTAGAAATTTATTATAAATTTGTAGAAATATAGATTTCGTCAAATCTAAATATAGATTTGGCATATGTAGATGCAGACGTGTGTTTGAATGGCGACAAGATTGGTGATGTGTCCCCACTGTGGAAACACAATTTCTATCGAGGAGAAACCCGTAGATAAGATATACTTGATATGCCCAAAATGTGGGAAAAAAGGGGTTGTTAGATTCAAACATAAAGAAACGAAGGACTCCATTATATTGGTTAGGGGGCTTACAAAATACTACAATAACCATAGGGCTGTAAGTGACGTCTCATTTTCGGTTAAAAGAGGTGAAATCTTTGGTTTCCTTGGTCCAAATGGTGCAGGAAAAACTACGACAATAAAGGCGTTACTGGGTTTGATACATATTAACGAGGGCAAGATAGAAATCAACGGATTCAATATTAGGAGGAAGGAGAAAGAGGCGAAAAGATACGTTGGTTACCTCCCTGAAAGAGTTGCATTCTATGGGAATTTAACAGCGCTTCAAAACCTTTATTTTTACGCTGATATGAGAGGAACCAATAGAGAGGAATGCAAGGCCTTACTTGAAGAGTTTGGGTTGGGTGAACATGCAAACAAAAAGGTGAGTGGTTTTTCTAAGGGTATGCTGCAGAGGCTTGGTATGGCTCGCGCTATCCTTGGAAACCCCTCTGTTTTGATCCTTGATGAACCAACAGGTGGATTAGATCCGAGAGGAGTTGTACTTATTAGGAACAAGATAAAGGAGTTGAATAAGAAAGGTGCCACACTGTTTGTCTCATCACATGTTTTGAGTGAGGTTCAGGCTATCTGTGATCGTGTGGGCATAATAAATAGAGGCGTCTTGGTTGCGGAGGATAGCGTGTCTAAGTTGAGTGGCAGGTTGAATCTGAAACCCAAGATGGTTGTGGATCTGGATAAATCATCAGATACAATTGTTGATGCTGTTAGAATGGTGGAGGGTGTTGATAAAGTACATGTGTACGGAAGACGGATTGAGGTGATTTGTGATGCCCCTTCAAAGGTTAAGGTTGTTTTAGCTGTTGTGAACGCTGGAGGAAATATCTTGAACATTACAACAGAGGAACCCTCTCTTGAAGAGGTATTTATACGGTACACGGGTGGTTAATGATGATTCATGTGGTTTACACGGTGGCCAAAAAGGAGATAATGGATAACATAAGGAACAAGTGGATTGTTTTGATTTCTATTCTATTTGCCTCTTTGACTCTACTGGTTTCCTATGCTGGCTCATTTTTTAGTAGCGGATGGCAGGACCTTGAGTTCACCATTGGTGCAATGATTTTTCTTGTTCAGATTTTGATTTCAATTATAGGTCTTATACTTGGTTATGGAGCCGTTGTTGTTGAGGTTGATCAGGGGTCAATGAATTATCTTCTCTCTCTGCCAACAACTCGAAGGGATGTGTTGCTTGGGAAGTTCCTTGGTCTTTCACTTGTTCTCTCCATACCAGTAGCCATTGGTTTTGGTGTAGCAGGTGTAATAATCGGTGCCAATGTATCC
>JAGGZU010000009.1 GCA_021161865.1 Thermoplasmata archaeon | reverse complement strand
TGCCTATAACCGAGTTTGTCGAGGTTGACAGATTTTTAAGAGACATGAAGGAACTTCACGACAGTTTCCTTGGAAAGATTATTTTTGGATTAAAACTTGCACCAGATGCAGTTAGGTATGGAGGATTCAGGAAGGCGCTTGCCAAGAAACTATCGGATTATATAATACGGGATGAACTGCCAAATGGAGGCAAATTATCGGAGATACTGGATGCGGTTGTGGAGAAAGCCGACTACAGCTCGTTGAGAGTATTTCACTACAACTTCCTATTCTTTGGAATGATGCACTTCCAAGACTACTATAATTACGATGTTAACAGGGTACAGAGATGCAGCATACACTACTCAGCAGGTAAAAGAATAATACCCTTCTGCACATACAATGTTTTCCCAGGCATAAATAGAGATAAATTCCTAAAAGCTCATGCAGTCAAAGGGAAAAGGGCAGAGGAGTTAATAAAGAAGTCCCTAAAAGCCAAGGAGAGGGTTGTTAAATTCAGGGAGAAGAAGGATGAGATCGTAAAGTCACAAATATACAAAGAGGTCTACGACAAAAAGTAGATGTATTAGATCCTTCAGCATCTCATGCTTATTTATGGGTGAGATCGGGAATCTATGAATTAGGCTTACAGCCTTATAGTAATATGGCCAAAGGTTTTTGGTAGACACTGCGACAGGAGACTGTGCTAAGTGCTAAAATGTAGAGTGGATGATGTATTGATGTATACCGCTTACCTGTTTGCTGCATTATAAACTCAGGATATTATACACTCAGACCATCCACAGTCCTTGCACACCAGACAGCCAGTCTCGTACACGAGATGTTCCCCCCCACAGGTTGGGCATCTCTCTATACCATTCTTAGAGACAAGAAGTTTTTTCTCCTCATCTCCCTCCGGTTCCTCCGTGGATGCCACAACAGGTGGTTTAACCTCTAAACCCTTTCCATCCTCCCTCAACCGTATGTACTCCTCCATCCACTTGTTCTTCGAAAGTATCTCCTCAAGCATCCTCATAGCAAACTCAGATGGTTTAGCCTGCTCCTTTTTCATCTTCTTTGCAGCCATCACGTTAAGCACCTGCCGTGTTTTTGAACCATCCCTGTATACCGTCACTCCCTTGCATCCTACCTCATGTGCTATAAGATAAGCCTGTTTCACATCCTCAACACCTACATCATTCGGCATGTTTATGGTTTTTGAGATTGAATCCGTTATCGCTCTTTGAAGCACAGCCTGTGCAACCAAGTGGTCAAGCCAATGTATGTCCATGGAGGTTACAAAAACATCCTGCAGTTTCTTAGGAACACCATCCAAACCCTGTATACTGCCATAGTTTTCAGAGATCTTCTTCAACAGCTCATCATCGTACAATCCAAATTCTTTTAACTTTCCTTCAAACACGTTGTCAACGTAGAAGAAGGAGCCAGCAGAAACCTTCTTTTCATAAACTAGAGCAAACATCGGCTCAATACCGTTGCTTGTATCCGCTATCATGGATATGGAGCCTGTGGGTGCATTTGTTGTCACCATCGCGTTCCTTAAACCATACTTCCTTATTTTGTCAACGAGTTTATCCCAATCAAGCGTCCACCATTCCCTGTGATGATACAACTCTATAGGTAGTTTTCCTTCAACGTAGTCGCTGTTTTTGAAAAGCGGAAAAACTCCTCTCTCCTTCGCCATCTCAACGGATTCCTCAAAGGCATGGTAGGTCAACGCTTCAGTAACCTTAGCCATCATCTCATACCCCTCCTCAGAGTTGTATTTTATGTTGAGCTTGAAAAGCATATCGGCAAGGCCCATTATCCCAACTCCGATACGTCTCGTCTCCTTAGTTGCCACATCTATCTCCCTAACAGGGTACCTGTTCATCGTTATCAGATTATCTAACGTCCTCGTTACCCTCCTGATGACTTCACCATACTCCTCCCAGTCAAAGAATACGTTTTCTCCATTTTTCTTAACAAACTTTGCGACATTTATACTGGCAAGGTTACAGGACTCATACGGGTAAAGAGGTTCCTCTCCACAAGGGTTTGTAACCCTTACAACTCCATCCTTTGCGGATGTGAGAACATTACGTTTATTTATGTTATCAAGAAACAAAACACCCGGGTCTGCCTTCAACCATGCATGGTAGGCGATCGAATGAAAAAGCGTTTTAGAACTAATCTCCTTCCATACCTTCTTAGTTCTAGGGTTTATAAGAGGATAATCAGCATCATTTGACAGATACTCCCAGAAATCCTCCCAGATACCAACGCTGAAGTTGAAGTTCTCATACATACCCTCCTTATCCTTCGCTGAGATAAACTTGTCTATATCCGGGTGCCATATCTCAAGTATACCCATGTTTGCTCCTCTTCTCACACCACCCTGTTTCACAACATCAGAAACCGTGTCTATAATCTTCATAAAAGACAGCGGCCCAGAAGCCTTACCCATTGTGGATTTAACAAGATCCCCCTCAGGTCTGATTTTAGAAAAGTTGATTCCTGTTCCACCACCAGCCTTCTGTATCAGAGCAACATCTCTTGCCATGCTCATTATAGACTCTATGTTGTCATCAACATCAAGTGTAAAACAGGCGGAGAGCATACCAAGTCTTCTACCAGCGTTCACAAGCGTAGGAGTGTTTGGCATAAAAACCTGGTTAACCATTAAATCAAAGTACTCATCCATGGTTTTCTCATACTTGTCAAAGGTCCCGTTTTTCAACATAACTATAAGCTCATCAAAACCTATCTTCATCTTACCCTTGTTTGCCAGCTCCTCATACGCTGCTATAAGCCTTTCAAGATGCCATTTTGTGAGAACATACTTACCTATCCTAAGTTTTTTATCCCAAGCATCCAAGTCACTCAAATACTTTGATATCGTTATTGGAAGATTGTGTTTCCCATCCTTGTCGTAAACCATGGGGTCATACAGTATCTCAGGGAGAACCATTGTCACTGCAACCCTTTGAAAAAGCTCTTTAGGTGACTCGATCACAGCGCCCTTTTCATCCTTAATGAGATACCTGTAAGCCAGAACCCTCAATGCGTTTACACTAAACCTTTTGTCTATATCATCCAGTTTCTCCTTGTTAAGTATCCTCTTTTTCTCCTCTCTAATCTCAGCCTTTTTCTGCCTGTAAAGTATGTAAGCCTTTGATATCTTTGTGTGACCGTTCTCTATGAGAACCTTCTCAACAACATCCTGTATATCCTCAACCGTTGGTATATTATGTGGACCATACTTTTTCTCCAACTCCATTACAACCTGATCTGATAGAGCATCTGCATTGACCTTTTTCTCCTCTCCAACCGCGATTATTGCTTTAAGTATAGCGTTTGTTATCTTACTCTGATCGAAATCAACTACTCTGCCATCTCTCTTCTCTATTTTAGTTATCGGCAAATGTTTTCCCTCCATAACATTTATAGTGGGGAAACTGGGCGTGATATTACGGTGTAATCAATGGCTGATTTAACCACCACCCTTCTAACCATTTCCTTTCCCCAAAACGAGAAATGTGTAACATCTAACCGTTTATAAAATATTACCCAAAAACCATTTTAAATCAGGTTAAAACCAGGGTTTTAGCAGACAAGCATAGAAACCTATTTAAACCATGGTCATCATATAAGCAACTGCAAAGGAAGATTAAGCAAAGGTTCATGGTTTTTTTAACCAACAGAGGCTTTTTGACGGTATTTCTTTTGTAGCAACTTCAGACGTTGTTTGTCTGAGGAGGTGAAAAAAAGTATGAAAGGAACAGTGAAATGGTACGACCCAAAGAAATGTTATGGTTTTATAAAGGGTGAGGACGGTAGAGACGTTTTCGTTCATAGAAGCGATATACCTTTTTGGACGATTATTCTGAGAAAGGGTGACAGAATCGAGTATGAGGTTGAAGAATCCGATAAGGGTTTGAAGGCTAAGAACATAAAATGCACATGATTTTCCTAAAAGATCCAAAATCTATTTAATTTTAACTTTTTGCCAAAACCTCATAAAGGATTTAAGGGATTCCATGGTGGATGAGTTTGACGTTAAACCTTATCATTGAATCCATTTTCTTCTTGGTTAGTGTACTGCTTCTTTACAAGGGTTCAAACATCCTTGTTATAGGAACATCAAAAACAGCAGCACGACTGGGTGTCTCATCGCTTGTTATATCCCTCACCGTTGTAGCCTACGGTACCTCTGTTCCTGAACTTGCCGCCTCCGGTTTAGCAGCCTTTCAATCCCACCCAGGTTTTTCACTTGGAAACATCGCTGGTTCGTGTTTAGCGAATCTTCTACTTGTTCTTGGGTTAAGCGCTGTTATCAACCCGCTTTCTGTGAGTAAAACAATTATAAAAAGAGAGATGCCTGTTCTTCTTCTATCGGTTACGTTACTGTTGTTTCTCGTATACCTGAACATGCTTAACCTACTAGGTGGACTGGTTTTAGTGGTTTTCTTCATACTGTACCTTGTTTTCTTTTTACGTGTAGCTCACACTGAACATAAAAACAGTGAAAACCTTAATGAAAAAAACGTTAGCCTGAAGAAGTATGGTTTGTTTATTATGCTGGGAATAATCTTTGTTGTAGCTGGAGCGCAACTTCTTGTCGATTCAGCGGTTTTTTTTGCAAAGGTTTTTGGTGTACCAGAGATTGTTATAGCAATCTCTCTTGTTGCAATTGGTACATCGTTACCTGAGCTTGCTGTTTCCGCGGTTGCATCAAAAAAAGGACAGTCGGATATATCGATTGGTAACCTCATTGGTTCAAATGTTTTCAACATACTACTGATAATAGGGGTTTGTTCGATCATAACTCCTCTTCCAGCTGACAGCAGATTCCTTTTAAGTACAATACTTCTTCTGCTTGTCACAATCATTCTTTTCCCTATTCTTTACACTGGTAAAAGAATATCACGGTGGGAGGGGGTCTTCCTTGTTTCAATTTACTTTGTTTACATGTGGTTTATCTTCTTCTACAAGTGAAAACAAAAGGCTATAAACACAAACTCAAATACCGTTGGGTATGAAAAAACGTGTTGGTGAGGTTTTACCCGTTGTTGCGATGACGTTAATATTCATAGTTGTTTACTTCTTCGCTATACTAACAGTTGAACCCTTTGAAAACGCTGGTGTACAGGCTTTTGAAAACCCAGGTGACCCAACAAACATTGTTTACTTCCTCGCAATACTCCTTGGTTTAACCATTGTTATCCTACTTATAGCAAGGTTTTGGAACAAAAAGGTTATCCACCTTTTCATTTTAGCAGCTGTAGCACTCACCATCTTTTCGATGGCAGACCCATTGTTTTTCCTAATAGTTGGTGAACCCTTCGCTTCTGCTCTTGCTTTAATCTTAGCCTTTGTTATGGTGATTCTCCTTGTTTACTACCCTGAGTGGTATGTTGTTGACACCTGCGGTGTGCTTATAAGTGTAGGTGCGATAGCGATTTTTGGCATCTCGCTAACCATACCGTTGGTTGTTTCTTTACTGGTTGTTCTTGCAGTGTATGATGCTCTGTCGGTTTATAAAACAAAACACATGATTGATCTTGCAGACACCGTTGTGGATCTTAAACTACCTGTTCTTTTTGTTATACCAAAAACCCTGCCGTACTCTTTCAGGGAACAGGTTGGTGGTATAAAGAAAAAACTTGAAAAAAACGAGGAGAGAGATGCTTTTTTCATGGGAGTTGGTGACGTTGTTTTACCAGGAATTTTAGTTGCATCATGTTACCGGTTTGCTGGAAAACCACTAGTTTGTTTGTCTATTGTTGCCGGCATACTGGTTGGTTTTTTCTTTTTAATGATTCTTGTGGCCAAAGGTAAACCACAACCTGGTTTACCGTTGCTTAATACCGGTGCAATCCTTGGTTACATCCTGTCAAGTCTCTTCCTTTATGGCGGGTTGGTTGGTTTCACCTTCTGAAACCACAGTTTTTACAGAACACCCCGTTTTTTGTGAGGCTAAGATGAGCACCACACTTAGGGCATCTTGTTGTCTCCATGAACCTGTTTAACCATAGTCTTTTAACCTCAGGTATCCTCTCGTTTTTTATCTTTTCAAGGATGCTAAACTGTTCTGGTGTTTCTGCAAACTCTTTGAGAACATCAACGTTGAAGGATATTGTCGCCCTTGTCATCCGTTTTTCTTTGACCAGCAACATAGCCAGCATCATACCACTTACTAGTCCCCCTAGATGGGCGAAATGCGCTGTGTTATCCTGCAGATAAGGTGAGAGGAAAACAAGTAAAGTTTCGAAAAGTGCGAATATGATGGCAGCAGTCACAACCTTCATCCTTGTTATAAACATTATACCAACTGGTATAGGCATCATCACTTCATCCCGTGGGTAGGCAGCAGCAAAAGCTCCAAGTATCCCAAAGATTGCACCTGATGCACCTACTAGCAACGTGGGTGAACCCCAGTTTACAAGAGAAAACGTTAATGCACCACATACTCCGGTGATCAAGTATATGGTCAGGAATCTTTTGCTTCCCACTCTCTGTTCAAACGCTGTTCCTATGAAAAAAAGCACGAGCATGTTTCCAAGTATGTGCAGGTAACCTGCGTGAACAAACATTGAGGTGAAGAGGGTGAACAGGTTGATGGCGTATCCTTGCGACAAGTATATCGGGCTGAAACCAAGTTCAACAAGGATTTCTTTTGTGTAAACAGAGGAGATAAAAAACACTAGGAGGTTAGCGAGGATTATTGCAAACGTCATCGTAACCTTTTTTAAATAAGCAATCAGTAGTACACTAACCATTAAAACCATTGCAACCATGGATGGTGTTGACAGCATCACAGTGTATCACCCTTGCCGTCTCCAATCCCTGATTATAAGGATTGAAACGATTAGGAATAAGGTTAGAATGAAAACCTGATTTTTATAACCTTGCAACCCTTTTTCTTTTTTTTCTAAGTGTGTACGCCAGTCGTGCAGGAAAACCTTTGCATAATACTCCGCTAAATCATGGTTTATCACAACAACACCAGCCTCCCTATTCTTGTTGATGGATTGTTCATTCCAGTTTATACTTGAGATAAGAACTGACTTGTTATCGACTATCATCCCTTTTGTGTGAATGTCAACCAGGTTTAACTCAGATGGTGAAATGAGACGAACCTTCACCCCTTGTTCCTCAAGATAGTTTTTTGTTTCAATGTTTCTTGTGTTATCATACTCTGGGTTGAAGTTCAAAATCACTCTAACGTCTACTCCTCTCATGGAAGCGTTAACCAGTTGGGGGATAACAGGGTTGATTCTGTCCCCCCATTTCAGGTACATGTAAAGCTGTTCAATGTAGATTTTTTCTCTTGCCGATCCTATGAGATTTGTAATGATTTCTCTGCTTGTATCAGGTGAAAGAACAGGGGTAACAGTTGCGTTTGTTTCGACACAAAAAGTTTCAAACGTTTTTTCTTGAAAACCGTGCTGTTGAGTGAAGAAGGATGCATTAGCAAAGGTTTCTTCTCCACAGAACTCGTTTAAAGTGACAACATCTGACCTACCTGGGTTGCAGTCATCAAAAAACACTTTTGTGAAATAGTACGCTAAAGTCTGATTCTTAATACCTATTATCCATTCCCTGTTACCTTTTGAGTTGTTCCCTGGGAAACCGGTTTCATCCCAGTTTGCACTACCAACGACCAGTGTTTTGTTGTCCATCACAGCATACTTCGCATGGTTAAACCCATATCTCCTGTAGCCATTCATGGGTTGAGTCATAACATAAACCTTGGCACCTTTCCCCCAAAGGTTTTGAAGCATCCTTTTTTCCTCAACACTTATGCCACCCACTGGGTTTCCCTCCACTAAAATTTTAACGTCCACTCCTTTACTCAAAAGTTTTTCAAGTGTTTTTTCAATCAAAGGGTTTGATATCTCGTACACGTTCAGCAGAAGAGTCTCCCTTGTTTTTCTCAACTCATTAAGCAGGGTAGGTAAACCAGAGTCTGGTGAAACAAAAGCAGAAAAAACTCCTTCAACTTGAAAACTTTTTAACGGGAAATCCGATTGCCCAACACCGTACCTTCTGTTTTGTTTCCAGTCTCTAGAGGTGTTGGTGTCCATGGGAGTGTTGTTTTCAAATCTTCTTTTGACTAATTCTCCTTGAGCCACATTTGGTACAGGTGGTCCACCCCAACCCATGCCATGGTAACTGTTTTCACCGTAGACGATCAAGTCAATGGTTTTGTTCCACCTGTTTTTTAACGCAACAACATCACCTTTGTTGTTAAATCTTGGTTTACCCGTTGTTAAACAGTTTCTCACATCCTCTCTTGAGTCAACACCATACTCAAAATCAGGAAGAACACCGTTTTCTTCTTTGTAGGCTGTTGCGTTGAACGTCAGGATTACAAAACCCTGTGACGGTATCATGCTAGGGTTTGGAAATACGATTTTTTCTTGTAAATCAAATCTTTTCTGCGGTTGATCCGTTATGTACCAACCGGTTAAGTTAACATTTTGGTTGGTTGGGTTGAAAATTTTTATGTACTCATCTTCAATTTTTGTGTGGGTATAGTAGTAAACCTCTGCTATAACCAACTTTTTTTCTTCCTCATTAATCAGGTTTTTTTCAACAAAAAACTCGACATTCTTGTAGTTTACAATCCTTTTCCCGTTGTATTTCACCTTTAGTGTTATATTGTGAACACCCTCTTTGAGTTTTGAGGTATCCAGTTTAACGGATGGGTATTTTCGGTTTCCACCTATTGACGTATACCTTTTTTCTCCAATCAAATTTTTTTTGTCACAATAAAAAAACACTGTTACATTCCTTGCAGTAGTGTATCCAGTGTTTTTAACAGCAGCCTTTACCGTCAGTATCTCTCCAAGGAAGCATCTGTTAACCCTTTTGTTTTTGTCGTTCAAAACCTTAACCCATGTTATAGAAATGTTTGGAAGCTTTGGTAAAACCTCCAGTTTAATGTTTTTTCTTAAACCTAGGTCGTTTTGAGAAAAAACTGTGACATTCAAATACTTTTTTCGTTCAAAACCTTTTTTTGCATGTAAATATAGGATGTTTTCATAGATTTCTTCTGGGTAAAGCGGCACACACTCTTTTTTTAAAGACACATCAAAATCCTTGTTTGTAACGTTAAACAACAGTTTCTCCATAATGTTTCCTGTGTTAACCGCTTTGATAGCCACCTGTGTGTTTCCACCTGGTTCAACCAGGATTTGTTTTGTTTCAAAACCTATTTTGAAACCGTATAAGCCTTTTTTCACAGTCACACCATTTACAGTGTACACCAAGTTTTTTCCACTCCAAACCTCCAGTGAATAGTCTCTACCAGCAGGTGAGGTGAGCTTGTAGAAACCAGGTAAATCAGGGTATCCTTCATCTATAAGGTTGTTTTCTGGTGGATACAAACCTGTTATGTTGCCTTTTTTGTTTCTAAGTATCACAACCATGTTTCTCTGGGTTGAAACGTTTTTTAGTAAACCAGCTGTGTATCCACCTGGTGTACCGTTTTTTGTTGAATCATCCAAATCAAGTAGTTTCACGGTTTTGAAAACACCCTTTGTTTTCCCTGAATTATCTCTGTATTTCACAATTAGGTAAGCCTTTGAACTGTTCCATATAAAATCTTTGTATTCTTTGTAGTTCTTTTTGAACCTCAAAACTATTAAATCAGACCATTTTCCCCAGCTGTCGGTTGAAGCGTTTATTGCGTAGTACCCGGAGTAAACCCATTTTTTTCCATCCCATGTTTGTGTTGCCGTTGAGCTGTGAGAGAGGTTGCTGGTTACATACGCTTTTAACTCGTATTTTGTATGCGCCTGAAGGTTTAATAGAGAAACCTTTATCGCAAAAGGGTAACTGTAATCATAGCCTCTAGGTATTTTTGCGGCATACTCAGGGTAGGTCTCTATGGATAAAATAGGCGGATACTGCAGGCTGTTTATTTTACCTGGAGAGGGTTGATGTTCTTCATAAAAACAATGGTTTGAAGCTGAATCGTAACATTTTTGGTAACGTGCAAGTGAACACCCCTCGGATACCAAACCTGTATTCTCTGCATTCCCATAGTAAACTTTGTTTATCTCTTGCAGGTTTTTATCAAAAAGATGGAGGTCATCACCATTGTTTGCAAGGGAAAACCCTTTGCTTACCTCAACCATGTCAGGCACAACTGTTGTGCTGTTTTCAATTTCATAATCTGGGTAGAAACCGTAGTTGTTGAAAAAACAGGTTCCATTGTATGCCACTGTTATGCAACTGTTTTTTTTGATTAATGTGTTTTTTGGGAAACGGTATGACCCTTCTTTACCTGGTGACAAAGGGTTTGAACTATCGCTAATGTACCAACCTGTTAGGTTAACAGAGTGGTTATCGTAGTTGTAAAACTCTATCCATTCGTTTTCTGGTTCATCACCAAAGGGGTTGTACATTATTTCGTTGATAACAACCTTCGACGTATCATCAGCTGTTACCAGTATGGTAGCATTGAAGAGAAATAGTGTGGTTAAAATGGTTGAAGATGCTGCTGCCACCACCCTTTTAAGCGACCGCATACCTTCTCACAGAGAAAGGGCAGGGTGGGATTTGAACCCACGTATGCGGATCTGCAGTCCGCCACATAGCCACTTTGTTACCTGCCCTTTAAGGCGAATCTTAAATACGCTCTTGCCTTTTGAAGGTTACTATCAATCCAGTAGTTCAGTAAGTGAATAAAGACGGATGTTGAAACCTATTAAATATCCTTTTCACATTTCCCTTCTATAGTTTTTTAAAACGAAGAAGACCCTTCACTCCATATTTTTAGGATTACTGGAATTTGTTTTAGCAAAAAACTTTGCTCTGAAAATGTTCAACCTTTTTGAGTTAAGATAGACTCATTTAACGATATTGTGCGAGGATTTTAAACCCTCGTTATTCTTGTGTTATCGTTATTGTTGGTTGCATTATGAACTTGTTGTTACCTGTTTTATGAATAGATTTTTGTGCATCAAAATCTAGTATCAGTGTTGTTGTCTGGTTGTTTTTTATCTGGAAGGGTTTTATCAGTTTAACGGTTTTTGAGGGTATTGTCAAATTATATTCCACGCCGTCTATTGTTACAAGGGCTTTGTCTACGTGTAATCTTATCTGCGTGTACCATCCTGCAGTTAGATTTGCACTTCCGAGAAACTCCTTTACATCCTTTATCTCAATCAAATCAAAGGTTTGAGGCGTTTCAACCACAGTGTACCATCCAGCTGATGTATTGTTTGTTTCGTTTTCACTTGTTCCACCTGCGCTGAGGTGTACCTCTATGTTTGAGATGGTTACTAAAGCCTGTGTTATGTTCAAATCTGATGTTTTATCTGTTATCTGAAGTATCAAAGTCCCAGTGTTTTCTTCATGGACGCAGCCGCTTAGTAAAACGAATCCAGCCAATATAACGACTAAGGCGAGTATTTCCTTCATCTTTCACCACCTCCTAATTACGCTATGTTGGGTTGTTGTATTTAGTTATTTCTATTGTTTGAATGGTTAGCTGGATACTATGCAATACTACGCAGCCAGGTACCGTGGTAAAGGCTGTTTTTTCTATACCCGGTAGATGGTTGTTTACGTTTTGCCAGGATAGATTTAAGTAGTGTGCTATTTATTATCACATTAGGGGCTGTGTGTTATGGTAAAGAAAAAGGTTCTTGTAGGTGTTTTTGCAGCCACGATAATAGTTTTTGCAGCTTTAACTCCTGTTACTGGTGCAAACATTCTAAGTAAAGAGAAAAACATTCCTGTGACAACAGCCATATATACTCAAGGAGGTGTTGAGGAGGTCACAGTAAACTTAACTAAGCATGATGTAAGGGTTGTTGAGCAGCAGCTTAAGCAGTTGAATAATGCACTTATTATAGGAGACGAAACAAGGGTTTTGTCGATTCTGTCTTTTTTGAAGAGTAAGGGACTTTTCAGGGAAAACGTTGGCAGGGTTAATTCTTTGTTGAAACACTCAAGTGCAGCTTTTACTGAACCAAAAGGGCTGCTTAGTTCTGTGTACGGCTCATTGGCGGATGAAAATCTCTCCAATGTTTTATGTTATATTAACGCTGTTGGTAGAGGATTAATAATCTTTACGATAGGGTATCTCTTGGCTATGCTTGTAAACAACGGTGTCGTGCTACCTATCCAGCTGTATCTTCTAATCCTTGTTGTTACACATTTGGCTCCCTTCCGTGTTCTTCTCCCAGTTGGTGTGCTTAGTTTGGAGGAGGGAGGGGTTTCAACGTTTGGTTTAAACGGTTTTCAAAGGTTAGAGGTAAATGGTGACAGTGTGTCTCTGGTTTTAACAGGATTTACAGGATTAATAATAAACATTCCTTTCAGTCAATCCGAATCAGGTCCCTTCCTGTTTCTATCAGGTTTGTCTTTGATGGTTAAAGAAGGTGGTCTTCCTATTTCCTAGAAGATGGGTTGTGTTTCCGTTTGGTTTCACAGTTGGTAGAGATGTGTTGACCATGGTGTTTTCTATTGAGGTGTGAGTGTGAAGGACAGCAGTGACAAGCATATGCATATTCACGCGCTGAGTTTCAACCTGTACGCTTATGGAGGCAAGTATTCATCCACATCTTTTTAGGAAAATGGAAAAATATAAGTCGTGAAACCGTATTGTCTTCTGCTATGGCACCTATAGGTTTCGCTCTTATATCCGTTAGTCCTATGCATGAGGAAAGGGTGTTCAAAGCTGTTTCAGATATACCTGAGGTCGTTGAGGTTTACCCGCTTTTTGGCGAATACGATATTATCGCGAAACTTCAGGCGGATGATTTCGATAGCATAGGCTCTGTTGTAATCAAGAAGATCAGAGCTATTGCTGGGGTTTTGGACACCAAAACACTTGTGGGTACAGACAGCTTAAAGGGTTAAGTAAAATAAATGTAAAGGCTGATAGTTGCCAGTGCCCTTAACTATGAATGACGTAATCATTATTAAACGTTTTCCAAATTTTTTTGACCAAAGTTTTTAGTTGGACAAATAGATAGCATTAGGTATGCCCAATGGAGAAATAGTGTTCATAGGTCTTGGCTTGTATGATGAAAAAGACGTTTCTGTGAAGGGTTTGGAGGTTGCAAGGTCGTGTGTTAAACTTTTTGCAGAGTTTTACACCTCTGAACTTGCCGGTTCCTCTCTTCAGAGGTTGCAGGAGTTTTTTGGGAAGCCTATAAAGGTTTTGGGGAGAGAAGAGGTGGAGAAGGGTGATGTTATATTGGATGCAGCTGAAGAGAGGAGGGTTGGTTTTTTAACGGCTGGTGACGTTTTTGCTGCTACAACTCATGTTGATCTTCGTTTAAGGGCTGAGAAAAGAGGGATAAAAACTAGGGTGGTTCATGGCAGCAGTGTTTTTACTGCTGTCCCTGCTTTACTTGGTTTGCAGCATTACAAATTTGGTAGAACCACAACCCTTGTTTACCCTGAAGGTTCTTATTTCCCTGTTAGTCCCTATAGTGTTGTGGAGGAAAACCTCGAGAGGGGTCTTCACACCCTCGTTCTCCTTGATATAAACAGAGAGGCCGGCAGATATATGACTATATCTGAGGGTGTGGATTTACTTTTAATGATGGCCGAGAAGTCAAATTCTACGTTATTGGGTGAGGACACATTGATGTGTGGTGTTGCAAGGGCTGGATCGGATAATCCTATGGTGAGGGCTGGTTCAGCTAAAACTCTTAAGAAGCTGGATTTTGGACCACCTTTGCATACTATTGTTGTTCCTGGCAATCTTCATTTTGTTGAGGAGGAAGCTTTGAGGGCTTTTGCGGGTATGAGATAGTGTGTGATTAACCGTTTTTTAACGAAACTTTTTTCACAAACTTAAATTTTATCTAAAAAAATATTATATGGTGTTTTTGTGTTTCTCCTTGCTATATGGATTACATAGATCTTGAGAAAAACACTTTGGTTGTTACAAATGAACCGCTTGCTGGTTACACACTTCTCAACATTCCGCATCTTTTTGTTCAAAACGTTTTCTTGTTTGGTTTCAGGTATCTCCCAAGGGTTTTTTATTCCCTTTTGATGTCCACTGTAATGGCTCCTTTTCGCTTAAGGGAGAGATTAGTGTTTGACAGGGCTGTTGAAAAAACTGAGATAAAAAATGATCCCATTTTCATTCTAGGTCATTGGCGTAGCGGTACAACCTATCTTCACAACCTCTTGTCCAATGATAGAAACCTTGGTTTTTTCACAACCTTCCATGCTTATCTACCTAGTGTTTTCCTAAGTAGCGACAAAATATTCAGACCCATCCTTGTTTCGAGTTTACCTGAGAAACGACCCATGGATGATGTTGCAATGGGTGCTGATTTACCGCAGGAGGACGAGTATTCTCTGGGTGCTGTTTTACCTTACGCTTACTACAACGGCTGGTGTCTCCCAAGAAACATGAGGTTTTACAACGGGTTTGTCTGCATGCAGGATGTACCATATGAGGTGCTGAGAGAATGGAAGGAAGATTATTTGTACATGATTAAGAAGGTAACTCTCTATTGGAAGGGTAAACAGCTGATTTTGAAGAACCCTGCGAATACTGCTCGTGTAAAGCTTTTACTTGAGATGTTTCCTGATGCAAAGTTTATACACATCTACAGAAACCCTTATCATGTGTATCTTTCTATGATGCGTTTTATGAGAATCGTTACCCCTCTTTACTGTCTGCAGGTTCCTCCAGAACTGGGGAAGGTTGAGAAGATGATGATGGATTTATATGCCGAGATGCACAAAAAGTATCTTAGAGAAAGGGATATTGTACCAGATGGAAACCTTTTTGAGTTGAAGTATGAGGATTTTGTTAAACAACCACTTAGAGAGGTGAAGAGTATATACAGGGAACTGGGTTTAAAGGGGTTTAAGAAGTCTGAGCAATCCTTTATAGAGTTCATTGAATCGCAGGTAAACGTGAGAACCCGTGAGTATGTGGTTGATGAAGAATTAAGGGAAAAAATAAATAAGAGATGGAGCTTTGCCATCAAGGCATTTGGTTACGAAAGCTGAAAAAAAGAAGGTCATTGGAGGTTATGTTATGTTGACACCGCATGGAGGCAAACTCGTTGACAGGTATGAGGTAGGAGCAGGTTCTTTGGATTTTGATGACGCTACTGTTTTGCAGATAAAGGATGACACCGCTGAGGATGTTGAAAACATAGCACATGGTGTTTTTTCTCCTCTTCAAGGTTTTTTGTGCCGTAATGATTTGCAGAATGTAATGGAGAATATGAGGTTGGAGGATGACACACCTTGGACTATACCCATACTATTGGATGTCAATAAAGAAGCCATAAAAGGTGTTGAGGAGGGAGATGCTGTTTTTCTGCAAAACAAGGAAAAGGGTG
>JAGGZU010000115.1 GCA_021161865.1 Thermoplasmata archaeon | reverse complement strand
CTCCAAGAAAAGGTGTATATGATTTCTTAGAAACTGCCAAACGTTTTCCAGATTTGAAATTTGTATGGATTGGTGGATTTCCGTATGGTGGATTTTCAAAAGAGTATCTCAAAATAAAGAGAGCCATAGAAAAACGAAGTATCAACGCAATGTTTCCAGGTTTTATAGAGGATATAACCGAGGCTTATTCAGCAGCAGATGTTTTTTTCATGCCCTCCTATGCTGAGGGGCACTCTATCGTAATGCTCGAAGCTCTGGCTATGAAGCTACCCGTTATAGCAAGAGACGTAGAGGAGTTTAGAGAAGCTTTTGATGACAACCTCATTTACTTCAAAGATATAGAAGATATATCTGAGAAGATGTTTGATGGCAAGCTATTAGACGAATATAGAAAAAAAACAAGGGTAGTGGAGAAGTTTGATATAGAGAAAATTGCCATCCAACATATAGAACTTTATGAAAAGTTACTTCAGGAGAAGCATGGTAGAAGAAGTAGATGAAGGTTTTAACATTGAAGGCAATTGTTACACTATAAAATTAGATAAAGATAGATATATTCTAAAGAGATATTATGTTGAAAAGACGAAAAAACTATTATATGCCTTCATTGGAGGTATGTGGTACTCCAAAAATGTTTTTTCTCTTGAGCAAGATATCTCTCTACCTTACCCGTTTTCAACCTATTATACATTTAAGATACTTGATAAGAAATGTGATGATGAACTTTGCAGGTCTCTGCTCTATGTAAAGATGCCTCTCATTGTTTTGCAGTTTGAAGATAAATGCGTTGCTATCGAGTTTGATCCTTTAATTAAGATCAATGGCAAAGAGATATTTCCATTTATTTCATTGAGTGAAAACAAAGAACATTATATCATAACATTTTATCTTTTCAAAGAGTTTGAGGCAAAGGAGAAGGAGTCGGCCTGGCTTGGTGTGGGTAAAAGGAAAAGGGTTGTTGTTGATGTAAAGCCTGGAGATGTTTTTCGTTTTTCTGTTAATGTAAAACAGGGTAGGGATTGGAGGGAAATGGTGTTGAGTTATGTGAGGGAAAAAACCTTGGAGGATGTTGAGGTGGCTCAGGCTGAGAAGGTTTTTGAGAAGGGAAAAAAAGCTCTTTGGCGTTCTTATGATAATGTTACTGGATCTTTTCTTCAGCTTCCATGGCGAGATGTACCTGGTTTCACTTTTGTAAACTCTAGTTATTCTCTTTTGACTTATGAGGCGGTGAGGCTTCACTATTTCACCAGATGGTTTAGGGAGAGTGGGGATGAGGTTTTTAGGTTGTGGGCTGAGAAGTTAAGGAATCTGTTTGTCAATCCAAGGTTGTATAAAAAGGATTTGAGGCATGGGGAGGGTGTTGTTTGGTATAACATGACTAATCTAGCAAGGAATGGTTTACAAGGGTTTTTTTACATGGACTGCGGCTACAGTGGTTACCCTGGCGGTCAAGCCTCTACAGCCTTTCATCTTCTTCAGTACCTGAAGTATGAGGATGATGAGGAGATAAATGGTTTGGTTAAACTTTCTCTTGAATACATTCTGTCTACGCAAAAGGAGAATGGTTCTTGGCCGATGGCGTTGCATCAGGAAGATTTTTTTAGGTTTCGACCTGAGAAACTTGAGGAGTATGAGTCTTTCTCTGGTACATCGGAGTGTGTGAGAGCGTTGATATCGGGATACGAAAGGTTTAAAGAGGAACGTTTTAAAAAAGCGGCTTTGAAGGGGTTGGAGTATCTTGAAACCAGATGCCCGATATGTTACAATGGTTTGAGGGATATTGGTTTGAATGAAGCTGAGGCTTTTTCAGCGGTCACTGTCGTGGATGCTTTTCTTGATGCATATGGTTTAACGGGTAACAAACGTTTTCTTGAAAACGCTTTAAACTATGCTTGTTACATTCTCACATGGTTTTATATGTATGATACCAAAAACCTTAGGTTGAAGTATAATTTTCATCCTATCTCTTTTTCGATAACTCCTCGTCTTTCACCCTATGAGAGTGTGTGGGTTGTCTCCACGTTCATGCGTCTTTTTAATGTAACCAAGGATGATTTTTGGAAAAATATGGCTAAACTTGCCTATGTGGAGGCGGTAAAGTGGAGAAGTAGAAACGGGGGTTTATCTGAAGGGGTTTTTCCTTATGGTTTAAAGGAGTTGAAGCCTCTTCCAATGGAGCAAACGTTTGCTACTGTGGAGATGCTGAATGCTTCAACTCTTTTCTTTGGTTTAAGAGATGGGAAAGGAAATAGAAGTAAACAAAATGATGGAAGGGTGAGGGTTGAAAGAAAAGGAGATAAACTGTTTTTTTTGAAGGAAAAGATTGAGATCATGGTTTTTGATCTTGAAGGGTTCAAGGTTTTGTCTCTGCATGGAGTTGAACTCAACCATCATGGTATCTCCTTCTCCTTCTCAGACGGTTATTCTATGAGGAAAAGATTGAAAAGATGGTTTAAACATTGTTTACGTGGCAGGTATGGGAAGTTTTTACTGGGTTTAGGGGATGTGAAGTATTTTTTGAAGGGTGTTAAATCACCAAAGGTTTTTAGTGGCGTGAAACTAGATTTTTTAGGGGATCACTTGGAAAAAACATGGGTTTCTATTTCCAATGGCTCAGTTAATATAACCTGTGAAACAGGTTTGCATAGGATAAACTTGTCTATATCTGTTGCAGAGGAGGAAGATGAGTTCCTTGTGTTTTTTGATCCCTTTGTTGTGGAAACGTTGAAACATGATGTTTCCTGTAAACAGGTTCTTTTCCCTGTTGTTGGAGCGAAACTGGTTGAGAAGAAGGATGACAGGTTGTGTTTCAACGGTTTTGAGGTTGTTGGAGATTTTAAGAATATTGTGGAGTCTAAGGATTTCACTGGTGTTGATCAAACTTTGTCGACTAATTGGACTCATGGCGGAGTGTACAAGGGTGGTTTCACACTGGTTATTAAAAAAAGAGGGTTTTCATTATAAAAAACTTTGTAACTTTGTAGCCCTCCAACATCTTTTGGTAACAACTGTCAAACAACTCTTTTAAACCCTGAGATGAAGAAGTAACATGTGGAAAGGTGGTGTAGAAGATGAGGTTGACGGGTTTAACTGCAATCGGTTTGTTCCTGATGTTACTTTTTAGTCAATCTGCTGTTTCTTTAACAGATAATGTTGTTGATCAAAACAGTGGGGACTCCTCTTATTCTCTACTGGAGGAACAGGATGGTGGAGACAGTAATGTGGAGAAGGAAAAATATGATGATATTGATCATTTCATTAAGAAGGTAAAACCTGTTGCTGTTTTTGATTACTCACCAGTCAACCCAACGGCTGGTGATAGTGTGCATTTTAATGGAGAAAAAAGTTATGATGTTGATGGGAAGATTGTAAGTTACAGTTGGAGTTTTGTTGCTGATGAGGTTTCACATTTCCCTGTGACCATGGGTTCTGGGAAAAGGATAACATACTCTTGGGATGAACCTGGGGATTACCTTGTTACTCTTAAGGTTGTAGACGATGATGGCCTCATGGGTGTTTCTCAGAAAAAGGTTCATGTTGAGAGACCTCTTACCCCGCCTTCAGCTGATTTCATCTTTTCTCCTTCTACTCCGAAGATGAAGGAGAAGGTGTTTTTTGATGCCAGTAAGAGTTCGGATGACGGTGAGATAGTAGGTTACTCGTGGAGTTATGTATCTATTGTTTCACGTACTCCGGTTGCTATGGGAACTGGGAGGACTATCGAATACAGTTGGAGTGAACCCGGTGACTATATTGTTACTCTTGAAGTTGTAGATGATGATGGTCTCACTGGTAGTATGCAGAGGACGGTGCATGTTGAAAAGGTTTCTTCGCCTCCAACTGCTGACTTTGTCTTCAGCCCCTCGAATCCAAGGGTTGGTGAAACGGTAACCTTTGATGCAAGTAGAAGTGTGGATGATGGAGGTATAGTGGCTTACGAGTGGGATTTTGGTAATGGAGAAACGGCTTTTGGGGAAAAGGTGGAACATTCTTTTGTTTCAACTGGTGTTTACACGGTTAAACTAACGGTGACGGATGATGAGGGGTTGAAGGATACCTGTAGTAAAACAGTTGCTGTTAATGAAAGTGATGTGGATAATGACACGGATGGCGACGGCATCCCTGATTCTGTTGATGAGGATGATGACAACGATGGTTGGAGTGATGAGGAGGAAGTAGAGTATGGAACAGATCCAAAGGATGCAAGTGATTACCCAATAGATAGCGATGGTGATGGCTTCCCTGATTCTGTTGATGAGGATGATGATAATGATGGTGTTGATGACAGTGATGATGCGTTTCCAAGTGACCCCAAAGAGTGGGCTGATACAGACAATGACGGTTTAGGGGACAACGCGGATTCAGATGATGACAACGATGGTTGGAGTGATGCTGAGGAGGTTGAAAAGGGGACGGATCCTAAGGACCCTGAGGATCACCCTGAGGAATCCAACGATGATGGAGGCTCTGGTGATGAAAGTAAAAACAGCAACACTCATCATTCAACTAGATCATACTCCCATCATACTGTTGTAGAAACAGAGAGCATACAAAGCAATGGCACTGAAACCGTTGTATCAAATGAGGAACAGGCTAACGAATCTGCAGCATCCTACCATGTTCCACAGAGGAACGATGATGAGGGGAACGCAGGGTTATCTAATGATGAGACTCGAAACCCTGCCGCAGATGGATTTTCTTCTGAAGAAAAGGATTACACACTGTTTTACTATGTCATTGGCGTGTTTGTCGTACTTGTTCTTACACTGATGTTTTTACCAAAGAAAAAGGAGGAAAGGAAAGAAGTTGCCGAGCAAAACCGGTTTTCTTTCACGGTGAAGGAGGATTCTAAGGAGGAAATCGTTTATATTTCTAAGCGGAACAGAGTGGTTAGTGAGGTTTTTTCACCATAAAAAACTAAACTAGGTTTTTTTCTCATCCTTTAATATCTCCCTCAAGGGTATGTATGTAAGTAGGGCTGCAATGTAGGCAAACAGCAGTAAACCTGGCCATATAGGTGGTGTGCGGAAAACTGCAAGGTTTATACCGAGAACTATGAGGACTGCTATGGCTACACCTGTGAGGGCTTCGCCAGCTACTAACCCTGCTGTGAGGAGTAAACCCGTTCTAACAGCTTTCTCCTTAGGTTTAATGTCGGTTTGTTTAATCGCAAGCTCCCAGTCGCTTATCTCTTCTTCCTCAGCACTGCCATACTTTTTCTCTATAACCTTGTTAGTGAAATGCCTTATAACACCACCTGCGAAGATTGGGATTGATAGAGTGAAAGGCAGATAGATCCCTATTGCCACCGGTAAAACAGGGAGATCTATGAGTATGAGAACGATCGCCAGTATCATTCCAGCTATAACATACGGCCACAGCATCTCTCCGCCTAATACTCCCTGCACTATACCTTTCATCAGGAAGGCTTGTGGTGCGGGTAGATTCTTACTTCCTATTACAAAGGCTTTATGAAGTACACCTATAACTACTCCAACCACAAGAGAGACTGCAATCACTCCGAAGGTCATGGCTATCTGAAGTTTTTTTGGTGTGGCTCCTATCATCTGTCCACATGCCATTGACTGCAGAAGGTCACCTGATATGGAGCCGCCTACACATATTACAGCCGAGATGAAGATGACGATTGCCATGCCCGCTATACCGGTTGCCCCGAACCCAAGCATTATCAGACTCACAATAAGCAAAACGGCAACGGTTACACCAGAGATGGGGCAGTTTGATGAACCAACAAGCCCTGTTAGGTAACCTGCAAGAGCACTTGCAATAAAGGCAAAGAGTACTGTGACAACAGCCATTATTAGAGAGACAGCAAACATGTTGGAGAGCCACAGATATAACACAAATATTGGCAGGATAAGTATCACGATTGAGATAAAAACAAACTTATAGCTTATGTCCTGCTCCGTTCTTTTTTTGGATTTCATCTGCCCCCCTCTAAGGCCAATTATCGCCTCCTTTACACTATCCACGAGGTTGTTTCTTATCGTCCATATAGCATATAATCCACCGACAAGCATAGCCCCCACGCCGATGTAACGTATCTGGTTACCCCATATCATGTAAAAACCTTCCATTGGAGATGCTGCTTCTATTGGCATACCTCCAACGAGAACGATAAGGGGGGCTATTATCACCCATCCAAGCAGACCACCTACAAGCACATACGATGATATCCTAGGTCCAATAATCCAGCCAACTCCAAGGAGTGCTGGCGAGGTTGTTATTCCGCCATAAAGCCAACCCTCTTGGTATTTTCCTCCAATGACGTATTTACCTATGTTTCCAATGTATTCGAGTGTACCTCTGAACAAATTCATTGAGAGCTCTGCAAACTTGTATAATCCTGCAAGTACAGCTCCGACAGCAAGCCATACCCCGCTTACACTGCCCTCCCTGCGCTTGGTTTCCTTTGTTATCTCCTCCCCACCTACAGTGGTTGTTAAAACCGCTGCTACCGCTATTCCCTCAGGAAACGGCAGATTGGTTTTTGTGACAAGTGCTCTTCTAAGCGGCACCATCCAGAGTACACCAAGGAAGCCACCGAGAAGGGATATAAGAGTTGTCTCTATGTAGTGAATGTCCTTCCAAACTCCAAGTAAAACAAGTGCGGGTATAGTAAAAATTACACCAGCAGCTACACATTCGCCTGCCGATGCGCCCATGGTAGCAATGTTTACCTCCAGTATGGTTCCCTTGAATGGTCTCAACAACGCAAGCGCCATCACAGCACCAGGAATAATCGCTGAGACGGTCATACCAGCGTACAATCCAAGGTAAGCGTTTGCTGCACCAAGCACAACAGCGAGGAAAACACCAACTAGAATCGATTTAACGGTTAACTCTGGTATTATCT
>JAGGZU010000094.1 GCA_021161865.1 Thermoplasmata archaeon | reverse complement strand
TAAAGTCAAGGCTCAAAAGGTTCTGGAAACGATTTCCTTCCAATGCATCAAAGGAAAGTGTTGAAAGTTGGATAGCTGCATTTATAACCCTTTATAACTTGGAGGTGAGAATTTCTTGACACCCTCATGATGGGTAACATTACGCATAAATATGAAATCCAGGCTTTCTTTAGGTAAATCCAACCTTTCCTCCTTTGTAAGCACCGTAGTTATGTTATCCAACCCTTTTTCTTTGGCACTGCTTTTGATAAATTCCAAAAATCCTGGGTTTGTATCAACAGCGTAAACTCTACCTTTCCTACCTACTGCTTCAGCAAATTTTAGTGTAAAATAACCTCCTCCTGCACCTATGTCAGCGATGGTTTGCCTAGGTTTCAACCCAATGTTTTTTATGATTTGATCAGGTTTGTTTGGATTTGATGCCTTTTTGTTAAACATTTTTGCTTTAAGGTTTTTCATTTTTTTCGCCTTAATAACATGGTTTTTTGGAAAAAGTGTGTGTAACCCTGTTTTTTTTGGTTTAAGGTTTTGTTTGTTTCTTTTGTTGTTCTTCTTTGAGTTTTTTAAGATAGTTTTTTTCATCTTCTTTTGCCCAGTCAGAGACTTTGTATTTTTTTATGTTTCCATCTGGTTTAAGGGTTATTACTTGTTTTATACCTGCATTAATCAGTGCTCTTTTGCATCTGTCGCAGGGTCTTCCCTCCTCCACGATGTTCCCATCAAGCTTCTCCCTGTAGAGGTATAGTATGCCACCTATGACTTTTGATCCCTGCCTAGCTGCATTTAAAAGCGCGTTTTCCTCTGCATGAACCGCTGGGCAGTAATCGTAACCTGTGTAGGATGGAATGTTCATTATCTCCTTTAAACAGCCTACCTCGTCACAGTTGATTGAACCCCTTGCTGGTCCATTGTAACCTGTTGAGATTATCGCGTCCTCTCTAACGATTATCGCTCCAAACCTTCTTCGTATGCAGGGTGATCTTTGAGCTACAGCCTTTGCAATGTTTAGGTAGTATAGGTCCTTCTCTGGTCTGCCTTTCCTTGTACTTTTATGTTGTTTTTTGTTGTGCATCTCAACCACCAATACCCTATCTTTAGTTAAACTTATAGGTAAATTGATATTATAAACAACAGTACTATTAACAAGGTTAGCAGAATTGAGGTTCTTTTTATGAATCTTTTTGCAACCGTTTTTTCGTAGTATTTCCTTGGTCCTATGTTCAGGATTAGTGTGGCAAACAGGCTGCCGGTCATCAACCCAAGGAGGTTGTCGATGGTTAGAATAAACGGTTTCATAACCTCTGCTGGAGGGAACATGGCAAGTGATATCCCTACGACTACTGCTGGAGGTAAAATAGCAGCTGCTATTGCTACTCCTGCAATGCTCTCTGAAATACCTTTTGAGAGAGCCAGTATTGACGCAAAGCCAAGAAGTATCGCCATTATGATGTATATAAAGTTTGCATCCATCCTTGACATGATTTCACTGGTTATAGAGAGGCTGGAGAAAAAGGTTATAGCTTCTGTAAAAAGGCTTGAGAGTATAACGACAACCAGCAGCATTATCAGCAGGTTTCCTATGCTTTTGAAGGCATCTTTGCTTTCACCAACAGCGGTGTTTATTGCAAAAGCGTATATTGGTCCAAGAAGCGGTGATAGAAGCATCGCTCCTATGATTATAGCTACGTTGTTCATGAAAAGCCCTATTAATGCTATAGCTCCAGCTATTGATGTTAAAGCCATTTTACTTAAATCCAGTTTCAAGTATGCCCTTGTTGAGTCTAGGAGTTTTTCAACCGGTGTTTTTTCCTTGGCATCTTCCTTTGTTTTTTCTGAGCGTTTCAGCACCGCCGACTCCACGAAATCTGGGGTTGAAACCTCTAGGAGGTTTTCTTTGAATCTGAAGTCTATTGTTTCGTCTAGTTTGTTGATGAATTCGTCAAGTTCTTCATCTTTGAGGTAGATTGTGAACTGGGTTAAACCCTTTTTTTCTTCTGTGAAAAACAGTTTGTTTTCCAGTAGTTTTTTTGTTTTGTCGGCATCCTGTTTTTTGAGGGTTAACGTTATTTTTTTCACGTTGAGCGAATAACCGGTTGTTTTATAACTGTAACGAAAATCAATAGTTTTTTAATATCCTTGTTGATTCCTGTGCAACATAATTTGGGGGTAAAAGGTATGGTTGTGGTTGCGCCTTTCAAAGGGGTTGTGTACAATAAAGAGAAAATCAGGGATTTGGATGACGTGATGTCTCCACCCTATGACATCATCTCTCCGGTGATGCAGGATGAGCTTTACAAGAAAAGTGAGTATAATGTTGTTCGTCTTATCCTTGGTAAAAGGTCTCCAGAGGATGATGAGAAAAACAATTGTTATACTCGTGCGAAAAGGTTTTTGGATTCTTGGCTTGAACAGGGTGTGCTTGTTGAAAACAAGACCCCAGCTATTTATCCTTATAAGGTTGAGTATGAGGCTGATGGAAAGAAGAAGGTTATGAACGGTTTTTTTGTGCTTCTTAAACTTGATCATGAGTATAGGATGGTTAAGGCGCATGAGAAGACTTTGTCGAAGCCTAAGGAGGATAGGCTTAACCTTATGAGGGCTACTAAAGCGAATCTGGAGCCTATAGAGTTGTTGTATATAGATGAGAGTGATGCAATAAGGAAAAAAGTTGATGCTGCACTTGGTGAACCTGAGATCGATGTTGTTGGTTATGATGGTTTTCGTCACATGTTATGGAAGATTGAGGATCAAAATCTTATCAACGAGGTTCAGCAGATGCTGAGGGAGGAGGTTTTGTTTATTGCGGATGGTCATCATAGGTATCAAACCGCTATAAACTATGCGAGGGAGGTTGGTGCTAAAGAAAACGATCCTGAGAATTATATCATGGTTGTTCTTGCGAACATGTTTGATAAGGGGTTGTCTATTTTGCCGACGCATCGTTTAATCAAGATGGATGTTAACCTTGATGAGCTTCTGGAGAATAGTAAGCAGTATTTTGAGATTGAGGAGGTGGATTTGCTGAAGAATTTGTCTGAAAAGGAGAAAGCAGAGAAGGCATTGGATTTGATAAAAACGGAGAAGGATCATAAGTTTTTGTTGTACGATGGAGATAAAGGTTATTTGTTTACTCTTAAGGATGAAAAAGTGATGGATGATGTTGCTTCTGATCATTCGAAGACTTGGAGAACTCTTGATGTTTCTATTCTTCATAGGTTGTTGTTGGAGAAGGTGATGGGTATTGATGAGAGTAATCTTGAGGATCATGTAAAGTACACTAGAGACACGGTGGAGGCTGTTAGGGTTGTGGATGAAGGGGGGTTTGATTTTTCTATTATAATGAATCCGACTAGGATTGAGGAGCTTAAGGCTGTTGCTGATGCTGGTGAGCATATGCCTCAGAAGTCAACCTATTTCTTACCTAAGCTTCTTTCTGGTTTGGTGATGAGAAGGTTCCGGTAGAAGTGGTGGGTTTTTGCTGTATATTATTATGTAAATTCGTCAATATATTTATTTAGAAAAAATTATATATTTATTACCTATTTTAATTTGGGAGTTTGTATTAAATCGAGGTGAAAAAAATGGGAAAAAACAAAACCATTCTCATGCTAACGCTATTATGCACTACGCTGGTTGTTTCAGGCGGCGGTTTTTCAGCCCCGGCAACCCATGACATAAGGGACCATAACACAAACCCCTTAACAACATTAGGTAGAACAGTATTCATCAGAGTGAACAACATAGTTATGGAGGACTACATAGATTTTGATCCTTTCCATCTACAGTATGTCCTTGATGCAGATTTTACTTGGAAAGTATGGGTTGACCACATATACGACGACAATTACATGAAAAAAGGGGATGGACCTAAGGACGACTGGAACATATCCCCTCATTGGAAGGAAAGTTGGGATGTCGGCAACAAAGACGAGGTGCAAATTAGGATAGAGGTTTGGGATAGAGACAAGCCATACAGTGATGATGATCTGTGTGATATAAATGGAGAGATGAGCGGTAAAAACAAGGAAGCGAGGTATGTGGTCTTTAGCTACTCTCTACTCAAGTACAACGAAAAAACCTTTGTTTTTGATGGCGAAGATGATGGCACCGCTGGTTTAAGTAAAGACGATGATGATGCAAGGATAATGGTAACAGTAAGCGATGATTACGATATTGAACCCATGCTTGAGGTTTACCCTCAAAACATAGTATGGACTGGACAAAAGGGGGACACATACAGAACAACCTTAACCATAGAAAACACCGGTGACCCTGGCTCTATCCTAGTGTGGTCTATTTCACCAGGCATTTACATGGATGATTGGGGTAAATGGACCTTCACTCCCTCTGAAGGAGAAGTAAAAGCAGGACATCAAACTCAGGTTACTGTCAAACTCAAATCAAAGAACAGTCCACTTGTTGGTGCAATGGATTATTTGGACATAAAATCAAATGGTGGCAGAATCTATGTGAAGGTGATTTTAACCTCATCAAAGACTCCTGAGAACAACCGGAATCGGGTTTCCTCAAAAAACCTGTTTTTAACCAGGTTGCTTCAAAAATACTCCAACGTTGGCTTGAACGATGATGTGAGTTTCAACACCTTTTTTAATCTGAAGAATAGTAAAATAGGAAAACTTGTTGGAAATAAGCCGGTTGGAGTAATTTTGAAAAGAACTGTAACCTGATTTCATCCCAGTAAAACCTACTTCTTTTTTCTTTTAATAAAAGGATTAAAATACCGTTGAGTGATACCTTTTTGTTGGATGCACTCTAAAAGTGAGGAGCTCTATGAACATATTAAGGATCTCATGACAGAGGATGAGTTTAAAAGTGAGATAACCAAGAGAAGTCAAGATGTTGATGGTCTCCTTGATGATGAAGCTATAGCCTTGCTTATTTTGGATGAAATGGGTAGAAACAAGAAACACATCTCAGCCATCAAGGATTTAAAGCCTGATGAGGAGTGTACTGTTTTCGGCAAGGTTGTCAGCATCGATGAGCCTTTGGAGTTTAAAAGAAGAAATGGGTCAAAAGGAAGAGTTGTTAATATTAAAATCGCAGATAACACAGGTAGCTGCATCCTTGCGTTGTGGGATGATGATGTTGATTTAGTTGGTAGCACTATACAGGTTGGCTCAACAATAAAGGTAGTTAACGGTTACACAAAGGAGCGTAACTCTGAGATAGAGGTAAATGTAGGTAGATGGGGGTCCATTGAGGTGGAACCTTCTGATGCACCTATAATATCGAATCATTCAGAGAATCAGATAAAGGGCAGGGTGGTGAAGAAGGAGGGTACACGACCTTATTTTAAGGATAACGGTGAGTTTGGTTTTGTTAGAACAGTTATGCTGGAGAATGAAGAAGGGTTAAAGAAAATCATACTCTGGGGAGAGCATACAAAAACCATAGAATCCATTGATATTGGTGAAAAAATCGTTATCACTAATGTTCACAGGAAGTTGAATAATGGATGTAACGAGATTCATGTGAACAGCCGTAGTGTTATTAGCAAATCTTAATAAACGCTGTTTTATTTCCATTTTTAGAGGCGATTATAAATGGAGGAGATTACAATAGAGAAGCTTCCTGGCGTTGGCCCCGCAACCGCTGAGAAACTGAGAGATGCTGGTTATAGTGATGTTATGAGTATAGCGGTCGCGTCACCTAAGGAATTGGGTGATGCTGCAGATATTGGTGAGTCAACAGCTTCTAAGATAATTATTGCTGCTCGTAAAGCAGCGGATGTGGGTCAGTTTGAGACTGGTGACGTTATTTTTGAGAGGAGGATGAAACTCGGACATTTAACCAGCGGTTCAAAGTCTCTCGATGAGCTTCTTGGTGGTGGTTTTGAGACGCAATCTATTACTGAACTCTTTGGTGAGTTTGGATCTGGTAAAACTCAGATTGCCCATCAACTGTGTGTTAACGTTCAGTTGCCTGTTGAAAAGGGTGGTTTGGATGGCGATGCATCTTATATTGATACTGAGAACACTTTTCGTCCTGAAAGGATAAAACAGATGGCTGAGCATCTTGGTCTTGATGCCAGTGAAACATTAAAGAGGATTCATGTCGCTAGAGCATATAACTCAAACCATCAGATGTTGCTTGTGGAGAAGGTTAAGGAGTTGTCTAAGGAGATTCCTGCTAGGCTTCTTATTATTGATTCTCTTACAGCTCATTTCCGTGCAGAGTATGTTGGCAGGGGTGCCCTCGCTGATCGACAGCAGAAGCTTAACAAGCATATGCATGATTTGTTGAGATGGGGTGATTTAAATGATGGTGTCATCTGCGTCACAAATCAGGTGTCTGCAAAACCTGATGCGTTGTTTGGTGATCCCACTAGACCCATCGGTGGGCACATAGTTGGTCACACAGCAACCTTTAGAATTTATCTTAGGAAGAGTAAGGGTGAGAAAAGAATCGCCCGCCTCATAGATTCTCCGCATCTACCCGAGGGAGAGGCTGTATTCAGCATAACAAGAGAGGGTGTCAGAGACTAAAAGCTTTTATACCATCAACTATAGGAGGGAAAAGGTTTAAATTATAGATAACCATTCCCTATGGCGAGGTGAGTAAATGGTATATAAACATGGTGATTGGACGTTATATAAGAGGGATGTGAAGCTCAAGGGCGGAAAGTGGCAGACCATTTATTTCTTCAGCCGCAGAACGCCGAAGAGTGGTGAGCCTTGCGACATGCCAACAGGCTATAGTGTTGGGATAAACAACAGAACAGGTTTACCGTACTTGAAGAAGAGCTGAACCTTTCCTTTCTTTTTTCTTTTTTGATAAGTCTTGTACGACAATATTTATATAATTTTGTTGCTAATTTAGTGATGATGAGTTTAGCAGGAGTTAACGTTGATAAAAGAATGCTGGCATATACTTTATCTGCTGTTATCATACTCTCTAGTGCAGCATACGTTGTTTTCTTCATGCCTGATCACACAAAAAACACTACTGCTGCAGCAGGCAGCTTCCATAATATATCCCCTGGCGAGCCACCGATTGCAAAGATATCAACCTCTGGAGGCTACGCTGGTTCAGGCAATATTGACCTCATAGTTTTCTCTGGAACAACAGTAGAGTTTGACGGTTCAGCAAGCTATGACCCTGATGGCGAGATCGTCTCCTATGAATGGAGTTTCGATGATGGGACAGTGCTTAAAGGAGAGAAGGTTTCTTACACCTTCAAGCTTGACCATGCTTTATCCTCACTTAATGCTTCAAGGTTACCCGTGTTTTCTCCGCTTTTAACGGTTTGTGACAATGATGGTAAACAGGGTTTCTTACGTATATTCGTTAAGGTTATACCCTCACAGTACACTCTTTACTTCTACAATGATGTGTTTAGGCTTCAAAACCCTGGTGAAAGCAGCGAAAAAATAAAGCTACCTGTTTTATGGAAAAAACATGATTTAAACTATGAGCTTAACGAAACATTGTATCTTCAGAAATGCTCCTTCAACATAACATTGCACATTAAGAAACCCCGTCTTTCTTTGCTTAACAACATAGTTGTTTCAGCCTATGACAACTCTGGTAATGAAACTGTTTTAGTAAAAACCTCCTTCACTCAAACCCTTGGTTTCTGGAAAGATAGGATTATAACGCTAAGTGGAGAGATGCCTGAAATCGACCTTAAAGGGGTTAAGGTATCTCTATACGGCCTCTCTTATCGTGGTGTATCAATGGTTTATGGTGGAGATAAACCAAGTGTGATGAATATACTACTCGGTTAGAGTGTAACTATTGTAGCAAACTATCTCATCCAAAGGTTTTCTTGACGTCCTTCTGGGTTCCTCCTGTGGGTAACCCACTGTCAGTAAAGCCACAGTCTCCAAATCCTCTGGGACGTTCAGCAGTCTGCTCACCTTCTCCTCATCGAAGGCTCCTATCCAGCATGTTCCAAGCCCTAGTTCAACAGCCTGAAGAGCTATGTGCTCCAGAGCTATACCCATATCCACCTGATACCATCTGAAACCTGGGTCTGACACACCCGCTATGACAAGGGGTGCTTCTGCTATGAACCACTGGTTTCTGCATGCTACGGCAAGTTCTTTTCTGGTTTTTTCATCTGTTACTACTATAAACCTCCACTCCTGCATGTTTTTTGCAGAAGGAGCATGCTGAGCTGCCTGCAGAAGCTTTAGAAGTTTCTCTTCCTCGACCTCTTTATCACTGTATGCCCTTATACTTCTCCTTTCCATTATAGCCTCATAAACATCCATTTTTTACTCTCCCATAACCTGAACAATAATGTTTCTTTTTCTTTTTCTCACATCCATTTCTATGAACACCACCTGCTGCCAAGTGCCATGGATGAGTTTAGAGTTTTTCACAGGTATAGTTAGGCTTGGTCCTATAATGCTTGCTTTCACATGACTGTGACCGTTTCCATCATGCCACATTTCATGGTGATGGTAGTGGATGTTTTTTGGTATAAGCCGTTCAAGTGCATCTGGTAAATCCTTTTTAAGCCCAGGCTCGTATTCTATTGTTGTTACCGCTCCTGTAGAACCTGGCACAAATATGCACGCTACACCGTTTTTTATGTTAGATTTTTTTATGATTTCCTCCACCTCGCCTGTTATGTCAACAATGTCTCCTTCTCCAGCTGTGGATACATTTATCTCTCCTGAGTAAACAACCATTTTTTTCACCTACCCAGTTCAATATATGCCTTGTAGGCCTGAATAACCCCATACCCGTATCTGTCGTTATGAGTTAAAATTAAGCCATTGTAAATGTCGGTTCCACCTGTTTTGTAGGCTGTTTCAGCAAGAACCTCCTTTATTTTGTTGATACTGTTTAAACCATCGTTGTTTCCATGTTTATACTGAGGGTACGCTTGTAGTAGGAGAGCTATTACACCTGCAACATAAGCAGCAGCCTGTGAGGTGCCGCTTGAGCTTAAATACCCGTTGTTTGGTGCTGTTGAAATTATTTCCTCACCTGGAGCTATAAGCTCTGGTTTCTTGTTTGGATCAGTTCTCTCAGCATGTTTTCCTGGAACCCATGCTTGGTTTCCCTTGGAGCTGAAGGAGGATATGTACCCATTTTTCTGTATCGAGCCAACAGCGATAACTCCGGGTATCCCTGCTAGAATGTTTACGTCACCATCATCTGCTTTTCCATCGTCACCAGCTGGTGCAACAATGAACACACCTTTTTTGAGTGCATCCTCACAAGACTGCTGGGTCCTTTCCCCAACATTTATTGTCTCAGGGTTTTTTGCTAGTGAAAGAAGTATTATGTCTGCTCCTTGAGCCACACAAAAATCTATGGCTGCCGCGACATCCTTATCATCTGCTTCCCCTAGTTCTGAGACAGCTTTTACAACCACTGCCCTTGCATTGGGACATACTCCTTTGAGATGGTAACCTGAGATTGGGCCAGATATTGAGCCTTTTGAGAAAAGTATACCCATGATATGGGTTCCATGCCCATTGTCATCATAAGGTTGTTTTGCGTCTTTAACGTAGTCTCTCCATACTATGAAGGTGTTTTTGTCGAACTCCACATGATCTCTGTAAACCCCTGTGTCAATTACTCCTATAACAACGCCTGTTCCATCTAACCCGAGGCTTTGTAGTTTGTCTATTTGAATTGCCTTAAACGCCCATGTGTTGGTTGTTTCACTGTTAAGGCATCCGCTGAAATTAACCACTGATAGCATGATGAGTGTCGCTGTTAGACATATTATACCTCTATTCCTCACAGCATTCACCTAATGGATGTAAACCTTTTTTCCGCTTGCATCCCTCTTGAACAACCCAAAATCCCTGCATTTAGATAAAGTTTCACCATCAAACACTGGACCATCAACACAAACCCTTAAACCACCGCATACACAACATTGACCACACACACCCATACCACACTTTATATGCCTCTCAAGTGAAGCTTGGACATCTAAACCTTTTTTACTGCAAACCTCAACAACCTTTTTCATCATCTGCTCAGGACCGCAGGTTACAACCAAATCAAAGGAATCCCCTTCCACTAACTCCAGCATTAAATCTGAGACTAAACCATGGTAACCAATTGACCCATCATCGGTGGCAACATGAACCTCTGCACCACGCTCTTTTAATCTTTCAACAAAAAACAACTCCTCCCTGTTTTTTGCTCCCAAAGCAACAACCGTTTCTCTGTTTTGAGACAAAGCCTTTTCAACCGCTGGAGCAACAGATGCCACCCCTGTTCCACCAGCAACAAAAAGGATTTTTTCACCATGGATGTTGAAACCGTTGCCAAGTGGACCCCTTACACCTATGAGGTCACCAGCTTTTTTTTCAAAAAGCTTATTGGTTGCGTCACCAACCCTTTTAAACGTAAAACCTTTGGACTCATCCAGCAAGTAGGAAACGCTCATCGGTATCTCATCGACATCTGGTATAAGCACCATGAAAAACTGACCTGGTTCAACTCTTTCATCAAATGGGAAAAAAACAGTTTTAACATCCTTTGTCTCCTCAACCACCTTGTGAATCCTTACAACACGTGGATACATCATCTCAACGCAACTCCTTTAAACTCATCAACAGCGTTGTAACCATTCCGTTTCATCCACTCTGTTATCTCCTTACAAACCTTTTTGAACACAGTTAAACCCCTGTAGTAAACACCTGCTCCTATCTCTACAGCTGAGGCACCAGCAAGGATGTACTCAACAGCGTCCTCACCCTTTTCCACTCCACCTGCACCAATTATTGGAATACTTATTTCCTTTGCAAGCTCATAAACGCATCTAACACCAATAGGTTTTATTCCTCTACCAGAGTATCCACCGATTTTGTTGTAGAGAATTGGTTTTTTTAAATCAACATCTATCTTCAACGCTTTAACAGAGTTTATAGCGACAACACCATCAGCCCCGCCCTCCTCAGCAGCCTTCCCGATCTCAACTATGCTTGTAACATTCGAGGAGAGCTTAGCAAAAACAGGTATTTTCACGGTTTCTTTAACGGTTTTAACAATGTTTTCAACCAAATCAGGTTGCGAACCTACCTCGAAACCATAGCCGTGTGCATGTGGACAGCTCAGGTTGAGCTCGACCGCATCTGCACCATACAACTCCATTTTTTTGGCAAGAAAAGAAAAACCCTTTTCACTGTCACTGAAAACACTTCCTATAACCGGGACATCAACGTTTGTAAGCTCCTTCATCTCCTCCACGTAAGCCTCAACACCTGGGTTTGGTAAACCCATAGCGTTAAGGATACCATGGGGTAACTCCACAACTGTTGGGTTAGGGTAACCCTCTCTTGGTTCCCGGCCTATGGATTTGGTTACAACAGCTCCTGCACCTGACTGGATGACTCTTTTTATTGCATCAGCTGTTTCATCCATCACTCCTGATGCTAAAATAGTCGGGTTTTTTAACCTTAAATCTTTGATCCTCACCTGCAGGTTAACCACTGAAACACCTATCCTAAATAGAAAACGATATATAAAGAGATTTCATAGGTTGAAAACATGTATCATATTGTAACAAAATGGTTTGGTGTCTTCATATACAATGGCAAAGGGGTTGTAAAACACCTGCTTTTTCCAAAGGATGAAGATGAATTGGTTAAACGTTTAGTTTCGATAAAAAAAGGTGAGGTATTGGATGAGGAAAAGGAGTTGATAAAAGAGTTTAAAGATGTTTTCGCCAGCGATGTTAGGTTAGCTAATATAGCAACTCTTATCCATGAAAAAAAGGTGTTTAAGGATGTAGTAGAGTTGAAACCAGAGGATTATGGTTTCACTTTGGATCTTTTAAACAGGGTTTCAAGCAGGGTTGCTGAGATGGAGATAAAGGAAAAACTTGAGAAAAAGGATTTGCAGATTATTCAGATGATAAAAAGTTTTGATGAACTTAAGGGTTTTTTGAACATTTTATCGGAGCGATTAGAGGAGTGGAAGAGTTTGCCTTCACCAGATGAATCAATCAACATCATAGTACAGTTGAGAGATGAAATCAAAAAAACCGTTGAATCCTTGGAGGAGTCAATAAAAGAAAAGATGCAGGAGGTTGCTCCTAATCTCTCGGCTGTAGCTGGTCCGTTACTTGGCGCCCGTTTAATTATGCTTGCTGGTGCTTTAGAAAGGCTTGCTCTTTTACCTTCCTCTACTATCCAGATTATAGGTGCAGAGAAAGCGTTGTTTAGGTATAAGCATGGTGAGGGTACTCCACCGAAACATGGTGTGATCTTTCAACATCATCTTATGAGAAGAGTTAAACCCTCTCAACGTGGGAAGGTAGCAAGGTTGGTTGCGGCTAAATGCGCAACCGCTGCAAAGGCTGATGCCTTCACCAAAAGGGATTTAACCGAGTTTTTGAAGGAAGAGATATCCAGCCGTTTGAAGGAGATAAAGAATGTTTAGTCCCTTCCAATGAAGGTTTTTATTAGAACAAGAAGTGGTATGATTTCTAGTCTCCCTATCCACATGTTGAATATTAACGTGATCTTTGCTATACCTGGCATGCTTGGACTTGTTATGCCGCTTGTAAGTCCAACGTTTCCTTGAGCGGAGCAGACTTCGAATATCACGTTGTCAAGTGGCTGCTGCGGGAGGACGTAAGATATTATCAGTACTCCGACGAAAAGGAGTAACATCCACATGAAGGATATTATAGCTGCCTCGTTCACCTCCTCGAAGGCTTCCTCTGCGGATAAAGGTTTTTTCCCCAGTTTGTAAACAAAAACTCTTCTTGGAGTTGACAGTGCTTTTCTAATCCTCCAACCTGTTCCTTTAGCGAGAAGGATAGCTCTGAAGAGTTTTATACCACCCGCTGTAGAACCGGCTGCTCCACCTACAACCATGGCAAAGGAGAGTATGAGTTTCGCTGCGCCACCCCACTGAGCTAGATCTACTGTCGCAAACCCTGTACATGTTATAGCTGAGATGAACTGAAAACCTGATAACTTTATCGTCCTAAGCAGGTTGCCGCCGTATGTTGGTAGGTTTACAAAGGTTAAAGCGATGGCACCAAGGAGTATGAGTATGAAAAGAGCCTGTGTTTGAGTATCAGAGAAAAACTTTTTTATTCTACCTTTAAGTAGGTCATAGTGTGCCACAAAAGCAATCGCACCCAGTATCATCAGTATAATAACAACAATTTGTGTTGCCACACCATATGATGCTATACTATCATCTGTTACAGAGAAACCTCCTGTTGCTATACCGGTCATACAGTGGTTTACCGCCTCCCACAGGTTCATTCCATGTCCTGTAACAACACCCACAATATACAAAGCTATTACACCAACAACCGTGTAAAGGAGGAAAATCCACCATATCGTTCTAACAGTTGAAACTATGGATGGTTGTATCTTCTGCTCTCTTCCCTCAGACTTGTATAATGTGAAGGAACCTGTACCGGGTCTTGCAAGTATAGCTAAGGTTAATACTATAACTCCAACACCTCCAACCCATTGAATGACTGTACGCCAAAACTGCAAAGTGTAGGGTAGGTCGTTTTCATGGACAACCATTGTAAGTCCTGTTCCAGTCCAACCAGCGACGGATTCAAAAACAGCCGATAAAGGATCCATGCCAACCGTTAAACCATGTTCAGACATGAAAAGAAAGGGTATGGCTCCAACAAGTGAAAGCAGTATCCATCCGAAGGCTGCTGAGCTCATCGCATGTTTAAGCTGTGTTTCTCCAGCGTTTTTACACACCGCATAAGATGGTACACCTAACCCAAAGTATGCTACAACCGTTATAAGAAGAGGCTTTATTGCATAGTATTCGCCGAAGATTATGGGGACTATAAGCACTGCAAGTGTGACAAAACCAATGATGATCATTATCGCACCAAGGTCTCGTAGCACAATCTTAAGTGAGTCAAGCATACTCTCCTCAGTCCTCTCTAACTCATGGAAAACATTATTCTGTTTAAACGTTTTTCCATATATCAAAAAGCCTGAGTTTTTATTTGAACCTTAGAAGTCCACCCACGCCCCCCAAATCCTTTAGAGTTTCGTCGTCATCAACAAACTCTGTCTCAGCATCTGTTCTCTCAGCAAACTCAATAATCTCCTCTACAACATCAACCTCAGATGTTGGTTTACCGCAGTATGGGCATACTTTGATGTTCCCGGGTTCAACAACCTGACAGTGTTCACAAACCCAGCCTTTTATTTTTAGACCTTTTAGAACAAAAAGAGTGTTTATTTGCCCGTTTCTCGCTGCATCAACGGCTTCTTTTACACCATAAACAGCTAAACCATCTCGAAGCACCTCTTTTTTGAAAGCCTCGAGTTTACTCACCAAGGTATGTTCCCTGTTCTCCGTTACAGCCTCCTCTGCAGCAGGTAAAACCTCCTTCTCATCAAAGTCGACATCGATTTTTCCTATAACCCTTTTTTTCAAATCATCACTAAGATAGTCTAGAAACTCATCTTTTGCGGTACCTGGACCAGCGACAACGACTCTTTTAACCTCAGAGAGCAAGTGTTCAGAGGATTCAGATACTTCTTTGAAGAAAGCGTTTATCGCACCTCTTCTAAGCCTTTGAAACCTTGCCTGGGAGCAACCACCTTTACGATGCCGGTTCATGATGTCCTTTGATAGATGCTTTGATGTCTTAACCCTGTCGTGGTTAACAACATAAACCACAGCTCGGTGTGTATCCAGAAGAATCAAACCAAAGGGTTCGTATTCATCAAGCAACTGCATCAAAGGACTTATGTATGGTGAGGTGTCAACGATTAATCTGCTTTCAACCTCAAAATCTGTTTTGTATGCTTTGAAGAAGTTGTTTAGATGCGAGGCAAAGATAATCCATCCCTTTTGTCCTCTCTCCTTTGGTTCATTTTGCAGATACTCTTCTATTATTCCCATAGTTTTGTTGAAGTTTTCAAGGGCTTCTTTTTTCCAAGTTTTTAACGCGGTTCTACATGATTTTTCTCTGTGTTTAATCAGGTTGGTGTCGTCAAAGTTTAGGTATAGGCTTACAAATGAGTCGATGTTGTCTTCATCATAGACCTCTGCCAAGGTTTTTACATCTACATCCTGTATCTGTGTCAACATGTTGCTTATAATAACAACGGAGGGGTTATAAAATGTTAAGTTTAGTTGTGGGGTTGAGGAGGGTGAAGGGAGGTGAATGAGGAAAAATTTTTGTTTAGGGGAGAAAAAAATCTCCTGCCCTCTTCACCGCCTTTCACCGACCAAATAAGTATATAACTATCTAAAATTTAAATTTTTCTAAGATAAACTAATTCCTAAAATATTTTATGAAACAATTGTATCTATTTGTTTGTAAGTCTCTTGTTTTTTAAGTTAAAAAAATGTATTGTTTCCAAGATCTTTGTTAAATATGCCTCTGTCTCATTAAGGAAAACGTTACTTGTGTAAAAAAGACATATACTCCTCAATGTTGGGGTTAATTATACCACCCACCTTAACAGGAAAACAACCTGTAGCAGTTGAAGACTAGAAATATGCCCATAGTATATAGCGTGTATGGCTTCACAAAACTTTTTAGCAGTCTCTAAATCTGGAGCAGTAAACGATAACATCCATGCAAACTCACCATTCACAGAATGGCTTTCTCTGACTGTAACACCCAGTTTTTCTCCCTCTTCCTCCAATTTTCTTCCAATGATAGCATCCACCAGCTTTTTATTTAATGGCTCAGCCGTTCTTTTCACCAGCACTACAAACCTTTCAGCCTCAATCTTTCTGCTGTCAATCACCGCTGTGTAACCCCAGATGGTGCCGTTCTCTTCAAGACGTTTTATGATCCTTCACACCTTTTGTCTGGAGAAACCACATTTCTTTGCAATCGAGTCTATGCCTTGACCTGCCTCCCTCCGTAATAAATCGATTACCTTCAACTCGTCTCTTCTAATTTGTTCCCTCGAGGATTTTGGCATATACACCTCCCTCTTTTTACATTATTTGTAAAGTATTTTTTTTATAAACATTCCTCTTCATCCGCCAAAACACTTAACTGTATTGAAACAATCATCAATTATAAACAGCAATAATACCGTTTTAAGTGAGATAAGTTACAAAAAATTTCATTTAGAAAATTTTAAAGGATGATAAAATATTGAAGTTACACATGAGTTATTT
>JAGGZU010000016.1 GCA_021161865.1 Thermoplasmata archaeon | reverse complement strand
TGCCGGACTACAATAAAAACAATGTTTATACTGCAGAATATACACTTCCAACACAGTTTGAACCGAGGTCATTACAGGGAATATACGAACCATCTCCAAACTACACAGAATGGATTGAACTCATTGACTACTATTCAAAAAATGGTTTCATTCCAATTCAGCTTAAAGCCAGCGGTACAAAAAACTCAAGTATGACGGACATAAATGGAGATATTATCTTGAGTCAGATATCAAGAGGGCCAAGCTGGGCGCCTGATAACTGGGTCGGAAAATTTCCATTGAATACAGATCCTGAACTTCCAAAACTAAGTATTGCAAAAGTGATGTTTCAGAGCATACAGTTTGCCTTTGAAAATGCAGAAAAATACAATGGTACAATAAATGGAGTAGAAATTGATAATTTCATGAAAATGTGCAGATACATAGATATGAATGAATCCCGTTTCCAGTATGCAGATTTTCCATTAGTTTATAGTCCAAATAATTTTGAACCAGGCATCCATGGCATGTCATCCATGGTGGAGTATTTGAAGTATTTATCCAAATGGTTGAATGAGAATGAACCAGGAACAAAAATTACGGGAAATTGCATTGAGATGGGTGTTGCATCCTTTGGCTTCCCATATCTGGCTGCCCTTCCATTTGAGATGGCTTCTTTAACGAAATGGAACTTCAATGACATCGAACTGAATTATAGACGAAGTATGGCATATCACCGCTACATATCGGCTCATCAATGTTCAAAGATGTATGATGAAAATGGCAACATACTCATGCCCTATGTGTATGAATTCATAAATGAGAGCATGTTTTATGGAATATACCCCATAATGAAAAAGGATTTTTTTGAAAACTGTAATTATGAGATAACTCGTCCTGTTTACAAAAAAATTATTCCCATACTGGATGAGTTATATCTCGCGGGATGGGAGCCTACTACCTATGCAAAAACAGATGACGAAAAAATATTTGTTGAAAGGTTTGGAAAAAAAGGTACTGTTTATTTCACTGTGAGAAACAATGATAGCGTTACAAAAGAGTATGAACTTATTATAGAAGCAGATAAACTTGGTGTAAAGGAAAATACGTACATAATGGAGATACTTTCCAACGCCAATGTTTCATATGAATACGATGATGAAAACATTGTCGTTCATGACAGTATTAAAGCGAAGGAGACAAAGGTTTTCAAAGTTTCTAATGTCTCAATGTTGAACATAGAAATCACTAAGCCAAGAGAAAACTGGTTTCATGTTTTCAACAAACCATTGTTTCCCATTGGAAACACAATCATCATCGGGAAAATAACAATAGAAACAAACGTTTACAGCAGCGAGGGAATAGATAAAGTAGAGTTTTACGTGGACAACAAGTTAAAATCCACAGACAAAGAAGAACCATACTTTTGGACGTGGAACGAGCTTTCTTTCGGTAAGCATAATATAAAAGTTACAGCTTATGATACAAAGGGAAATAAGGTAGAAGACAAAGTCGATGTAACAATATTTAACCTGTGAAAACAGAATGGTTTTCCGCTAACAAAAAAATATTAAAAAAACGCCCCGGCCGGAATTCGAATCCGGGTCACGGGCTCTCTCCAACCCCTTTTGAGGATAAAACACCTTCTAAGGGGTTTCGACAGGCCCGTATGATAGGCCACTACACTACCGGGGCATGTATAGGGGTTTTCAATAGTATTCCACAACAGTAAATAAATCTATCTGTTAAACCTTTTTCCTCCACACAAAAAAACGTGTTTTATAAATAGGAGAAATATTTAAAATCCTTTAATCTATTCTTGATAATTGGAGGAGGAAAATGAAGAGAGGAGGTTATAAAGAAAAGTATGTAACAAAAAGAGGGGCTGCTCTGTGCATTGTTGCCTTTTTGTTTTTGGCAGCAATCGCTACAACAGGAGCCAGTGTAAGAGAAAAAATGGTTGCTAATCCGCCGGTGACAATACTCTCAGAGGGCTTCGAGTTAGAGTGGGTTGAAGACAGCGATGGAGACCTTGCTCCAGAAGGATGGGAGGTAGATGCGACAAACCCGCTTGATGAAAGACACTGGTCTCAGTTTGACAACGAACTTTTCCCTCTATCACACTCAGGCGAGTACTGTGCAGGGGTCTGGTGGAGTGAGGATGAACAGAATGAGAGACTTTACGTGGAGTTGAACCTTCAAAGTTATGTGGATGTGGGGCTGGAGTTTTACAGTATCTACTACTGGGATACAGCGTTTGCTGACTTCAGAAACACCGTTGAGGTTTCATTGGATGGTGGAGAAAACTGGACTATAATCGCTTCACTGCTTAATGATGAGGAATGGGAGCTCGGCTCTGGTGGACCTGGTGGACCAGGTTGGAACTGGAACGAGGAACCAATCCAGATAGACTTGTCACAGTACGCTGGAGAACCATCTGTCCTACTATCCTGGCACTATTGGTCTGAGAACCCTGGTGAAGGAGGTAAGGCAATCTGGATGATAGATGATGTAGCTGTTACAGGTGTAGAAGACACAAACCCACCAACAGTTAACATAACAAAACCAGCTAATGCAATATACCTAAACGACAATAAACTCCTACCCTTCCTAATGCCGGTTGTCATAGGAAGCATAACAGTTGAGGTTGACGCAACGGATGCAGAGGGGAGCGTGAGTTATGTGGAGTTTTACGTTGACGATGTACTTAAATCAACAGACACATCAGCTCCTTACATGTGGTTGTGGAACGAAACAGCTTTCCTAAAACACACATTGAAAGCCGTGGCATACGATACCGCTGGCAACAACGCATACGTTGAACTCTCAGTGTGGAAGTTCTTCTAAACCCCACCTTTTTCTTATTTTTTAATACATATTTCTCTATTGGCAGCCACCGATCCTTAAACTTGGGTCTCCTAGGAGAACCCACTCATGTAAAGTTTTGGGGTGACCAGCTTCAAGATCAGTCATGTCGAAGTTGTTGATGTAACTCACCAAAGTTTGAGAGTAAGCATCACCAAGCACATGATGTTCCTCCTCGCCGTACTGTCTAAAGAACTCTATGGTTATCCATGAGTCACCACCACCGATTGTGCAAACCTTCCCAGGCATACCATAACCAAGACCAGTGTTTCCTATAGCAGCTATAGCACCACCATGAGGATTCCTTATAAGGCGCCAGCTGAAACACTCCGGTACAGGCGCATAAGACCAAAGGGTTTTCTGTGGGATAAACTTAAACAAGAAATGAAGGGCATCAAAAAACGCTGGTACTGCTGAGACATTAAACTGACTGTTATGGCAACCGCCAACAACAGCAACAGGAAGTTTATCACCGTTTGAAAGAGAATCTATTGGGAAAACAGGGCGCTCAAAAAACGGGAAAAACCATTTGAAATTCACCACACTCAACCCAGTTACACTCCCATGCTGCCTGTTACCCGGGACACCAGGATAGTGGTCAGCCCAAACATTAGGGCTACCATGACCAGAGAGGAAAACGAAACCATAACCCTTGTCGAAAGCGTTTATGACATCAGACTGCCCAGTGAGTCTACCATTGGAAGTCCAAACAATCTCTCTACTGAAATCCTCTGGCATATAATACAATGCACCACCTCTACCAAACAATGTTTTCTCCCCAGTTGTCCACTCACCTTCATAATACATCTCAGTGTTGTTCCGCCACGCTGAAAAAACGGTTTCACCGTCACCATTCTCAACCCAGACATGAATATCTGTTACGTTCCCATACGGCTTAGGGTCATAGGATTTACCACGTATCGTCAAAACACCGTTAACATAGCTTATATTCGCCCATGGGTTGAAATCGTTACAGTATGCTTCACTTTCAGAAGGAGTATAAGTAAAATCTGTGTTACCCAACACGTTACCCTCAGAAACCGACACGATCTCGGCTATAGGTGGACCAGGGTAAGAGTGTATTCTAAGGTAATCATTATGGTTAAACGAAAGACTGGTTTTAACAGACCTATCCAAGGTTATATTTATTATATCCATCGGTCCAGACTCATGACTTGGATTAAAACTCTGAGCATAAATCCTATAGAAACCATCCGGTAAAGAACTGGTGTCCCACTGGATGTTAAGATCCTTTTGGTCAAGGAAACCATCACCTGAAACCACAAGCATCCTTTTAAACCAGGATGAGTCACAAGGTTTGCTCTCATAATCGATTATCTTACTAACAACAGTTTTAACCTCCTTCACGCTTCTACAAGCAAGTCTACCAAGAGCCACATCAGGATAAAAGTCTATACCTGTATCATTCTCCACACCAGGCTTATTCCAAGCAAGAAAAACACCATCATGGTTTGGATCCCAACTCTCAAAAACACCACCTTCTCCATAAACATCAGCGTAATAAAGATCACTTATAACTCCCGGGTCATGCAGATCGCTTTCACCGGCTAAAGGATACTTGGGGTTGTCAAAGATGTTGCTGTATCTAACAGGTAGATACCAGTCCTTTGAACCCTGATTACAGTCATCTCTCCCATTAGCCCATATAAATTTTTTGAGGCCGCCAACCAACAGAACATAAGTGATATTCCATTTCTCGATAGCATCCTTTATGAAATATTTTATCTTCTCAGGTTTATCCACACCAGGGTACTCATCATAAATATCTTCTGTTGTTTTAAGAACTGTTTTTATGTTATGATTGTTTTTATGCTCCACCAATGGTTGAAGAGCATCTGAAAACACAGATGGAGCGATAACCACCATATCATACTCAGTATTCCTAGGGAAAAAACTGGTTTTTGGTTTATCAAAAGATATACTCAGATTAGCTTCACTCACAACATACAACTCATTTAACCCTGGAGAATACCTTACAGGATAAATATGAACATTCACAAAGGTAACTCTTTTCATCTCTTTGTTCAACCCGCAACCAACTCTATAGGTGTACCAGTTTGATGGGAAGGGTTCCATGCCCTCATAAACTTCTTTATTTTCCCTGTTTTCTACAGTACCATCTGTCTCAAGGTTGAGAGGAAGTATAGCAGGGGCGGGCTTTATCTTCTCTGCAACAGGATATTCATCAATCCCAGCAGGGGTTAGCTTAACCTCAACATTCTCTACACCAAAGGGTAACTCAAAGGTTTTAACAACCATTGGCAACTCAGGGTAACCAGGTTTAAGCAGATAAGAAGAGACACCTTTCATATGCAGCTCAACGTAACCATTATTCAAATCCTTTAAACTCAACGACGGAATGTTCACAACACTTGTTTTAACCATTCTGTCAACACCAAGATTTCCACTAGCCTCCTGCGTTACTCCTCCTGCTGTGAATCCGCTGAGGAGCAGCACACCAACTGTAAACAAGATCACTATCTTACTCCGCATTTTCTTCTCCCCACCTCCAGGTAATATGAAGACAGAAGAAAAAGTTTTCCTTAAAAATTATGTTTGTTAGCCAATAAAACCGTAGAAACCTTTTAAACCGATCATGAAATAATTACAAGAAGGATGCGTGAGAGCAGACTTTTTACCAGAGCAGTTTCATGTCTTACTATCACCCTCATTTTGTTTGCTGCAGCGTTACAATCCACTAATGCAAAGGAAAATGTTTTCAGCAATTCAATAGCGGATGTTGTTACTATACAGATAGCGTTGTATGATGCCCATGACAAATACAACATCCAGCAGTTCAAAGAAGCATTCAACTACAAATGGAGGAAAGGAAACAGATTGTACAGGTTCAATTTAACGACTATAGACAGTGACGACGTGCTTGGGTTAGGAGCGAAACCTTTAACAAACAAAAACTTTGATGTTTTTGTTGTAGGGGCAAACGCAAAAACATATCTATATGATGGGTTAAACAACAGATGGAAGAAAAAAATCAAAGAGTTTGTTGCCAACGGAGGCGGCTACCTTGGAGTGTGTGGTGGAGCAAACGCTGCTACACTTGGTTTCAAGCATTCAAACAACCTGTTTCATCTTTGGGTTAACAAAGGAGTTATTGGGTTAGCCAATGTTTACATCCATGATGATTTGCTGGGTGAATGGCAGTATCTCATGAAGTTTGGTTTCGATGCACCAAACCGTGGTTCAACAGCCGATTTCTCACCAGAGTTCATAAGTGTAAACACGACGATTGAAAAAAACAATAAAAACGTTATATTCAAGGGTTACAATAAAAGTTTCCTGAACATAGCGTACGGTGGTGGACCCGGAATGTACCCTGCAAATAAGTCAGATGAACGATTCGGAGAAATCATTCCCCTGTTAACCTACAACGAAGAACCCATGTACAGTAAATCCCTTCACTATTGGTTACCAACTTTGAAGAGTGGTAAAATCTTGTGTAATGTTACAACCAACCTTTTTGGTAAATATGCTGGTGTTGCAACCACGTACAACTCAAAGGCGAGAGTGGTGCTGTATGGACCGCATCCAGAGTATCCCCTTGTACCAGTGAATGGCACAATACATGAGTACCTTGGTAAAGGCTACCTTATGAGAAACACACCATTTAAACGACATGTTTACAACTACCTTGGAAGACTCCTAAATCTGAGTTCAAACATCTGGGTTATACGTCGCTCTGCAGCATGGGCTGCTCATGTTGCAGAGGAGGATTTACCACCCTTTGATGAAACCAGCGTATGGTTGATTAAACCCTCGCCCTACCAAAACAAAATGTATTTTAAAGACCGGTTTGAAATAAAAGAGAATGTTTTAATCAAAAAACTGTTTAGGGATGTTTCAGCTATTGTTTTTGGAAATCCAGCTGTTCAAGTACGTACGAGTTTAAACATAAAAAAGGTAGAGTTTTACGTTGACAACAACCTGTTAGCTAACTGCACAAGACCTGATTTTATTGATCATGCTTCATACTATGCAGCAAAGCTAGATATAGGCTTACAGGGTAAACACAGAATAAAGGTGAAGGCATATGATAAAGCCGGGAACATTGTCGCCGACAGTGTGACAGTATGGAAAATCCCTGACTCTACAGGTTTTCTAAAAAAACCAAAAACTACCGCATCATCTGTACATGTTGACTGAATAAACCGCTCAGAAACTCGGTTTGACAGTGTCAACTTTTTTGAATAAAAAATAGATTCCCTCCTAGAAAAACTAGGAGGGGAAACAAAATGGTAAAGCAATTTGTAGAATTGCTAAAAGAAAGAAAAATCTTTCGATGGAACAGAAAATCTATGGATACAAAAGCTTTAGCCATATTGATATATCAAGCTGGTTTATCCTACAGAAAAACCAGGAGAATATTGAATCTACTTGAAAACTTCTCTCATGAATCAGTGAGGAAATGGTACAAGAGATGTAAAGAACTGTTTGATATTGATAGGAAAATAAGAAGAGCAGTTGCAGTAGATGAAACAAAGGTAAAACTGGAAAATAATCAGATATATATTTGGAATGCAATAGATGTTGATGACAGGTCTATCTTAGCGGTTCATGTATCCTCCAGTAG
>JAGGZU010000110.1 GCA_021161865.1 Thermoplasmata archaeon | reverse complement strand
CATGAGTCTTCTCCGGTTATAGTTGATAATGTTATTCGTTCACATGGTTCTGCTGGGATTGATACTGGTTGGGGTAGGGCGTTTATTGCTCATAATTTAATAGAGGATAATTGGTTTGGTGTGAATTCATGGGGTAAAGAGACTATAGTTAACAATACTTTTTCATCAAACTATGTTGGGGTGTATACAGTGTCTTCTATTTCGGTGCATTACAATAATTTTGTAGGTAACAGCTTTGGTTTGTATGCTGAGTATTTGTATTGGCCTAATGCTACGTTGAACTGGTGGGGTGCTCCAGATGGACCAAGTGGTAGCGGCCCAGGCTCAGGGGATTCTGTTAACGAGTATGTGTATTATGAGCCTTGGTTGAGGAAGTTTAACCCGTTAGCTGGTCCACGCAGTGTTTAGTTGTTTTTCAAAAACCTTTATAAGGAGAAATATGCTTCGACATCCTCGTTTTGAGTATGAGCGAGTATAATCAAAAGGAGATAGAAAGGAAGTGGCAGGATGCTTGGCAGAAAATGAGTTTCTACCATTTTGATTTCAACAGTGATAAACCGGTTTATAGTATAGATGTCCCGCCACGTTACGCTTCTGGACCGCTTCATGCGGGTCATGCTGTGCATTACACGCATATTGATTTTGTTGCAAGGTTTAAGAGGATGAGGGGTTACAATGTGTTTTTCCCGTTGTGTTTCGATGTGAACGGCATACCTATTGAGGAGAGGGTTGAAAGGGAGCTTGGTATCACACGTAAGGATGTTGACAGGCATGAGTTTATCAAGAAATGTTCTGAGTTCGCTGAGAAAAACATTAAGACGATGACGGAGCAGTTTATCCGCCTTGGTGAAAGCATGGACCCGACCATTTATTATCAGACTAACGCTGAGTATTATAGGCGGATTACTCAGATTTCTTTTATAGAGTTGTACAACAAGGGTTACATTTACAAGGGGGAGTTTCCGGTTAACTGGTGTCCCCGGTGTATGACCGCTATGGCTGATGCTGAAGTGACTTATGCTAAGAGGACTACCAAGTTGAATACGATAAAGTTTTATTTTACTGAGGAGCAACCTGAACAGATTTTGAAGTATCATGGGATTGGTAGGGATGAAAAGGGTTTTTATGTTGAGATTGCAACGACTAGACCCGAGATGCTTCCAGTTTGTCAAATCGTTGCTGTGCATCCCAGTGACGAGCGTGCTCCTTGGTTGTCTGGTAAAACGTTGAGGGTTCCTCTTTTTGGTAAAGAAGTGAGGGTGGTTGAGGATGAGGCTGTTGACCCAAGTTTTGGTACAGGTATTGTGATGATCTGCACCATTGGTGATAAGGAGGATTTGAAATGGGTTTTCAAATATAAGCTTCCTCTTGAGATGAGTATTGATGAAGAGGGAAGGATGACTGAGGTTTGTGGTAAGTATAAGGGTATGCGTATAGAGGAAGCTAGGAAGGCTGTTATCGAGGATTTAAGGAAAAACAATTTGCTTGTTAAGCAGGAGCCTTTGGAGCAGAATGTTGGAGTTTGTTGGAGGTGTAAAACGCCTGTTGAGTTTATTAACGCCAAACAGTGGTTTTTGAAAACCATACCCTTTAAGGAGAAGGTGCTTGAGGCTAGTAACCATATGAAATGGTACCCTGAGTTTATGAAGGTGAGGCTCGAGGATTGGGTTAACTCGTTGGAGTGGGATTGGGTTATTAGCAGGCAGCGTTACTTTGCTACCCCTATACCCCTGTGGGAGTGTGAGAATTGCGGCGAGGTTGTTGTTGCTAAGAAAGAGCAGTGTTATGTTGATCCAACCATAGATAAACCACCTGTTGATAGATGCCCTAGGTGTGGGGGTAAACTGAAGGGTAGTGAGGATGTTTTTGACACTTGGATGGATTCTTCGATTTCACCGCTTTATAACACTTTTTGGATGAGGGATGATGAGAGGTTCAAGAAACTGTATCCCATGTCTCTTAGGCCGCAGGCTCATGATATTATACGAACGTGGGCATTCTACACTATTCTGAGAAGCACTCTTCTGACGGGTAAGGAACCTTTTGAGAACATTATGATGGGTGGCTTCATACTGTCCGAGGACGGTACCCCTATGCATGCGAGCCTTGGCAACGTTATTGATCCACTTGAAGTGATAGACGAGTATGGTACTGACGCTTTTAGGTGTTATGCAGCGAGTTGCGCTCTTGGTGAAGACAATCCTTTTAGGCGGAAGGATGTTATCCGTGGGACAAGGCTTTTGAGGAAGCTTTGGAATGTTGAAAGGTTTATCTCTCAGTTTCTACCGGATAAGGTTCCTGAGAAACCTGAGCATTTGAGGATGATGGATAGATGGATTCTGTCAAAGTATAGCAAGGTTGTTAGGAGTTGCACAGGTTTTATGGAAAACTTTGAGTTTTCTCTTGCTTTGAAGGAGGTTGAGTACTTCTTGTGGCATGAGCTTGCAGATCATTATATTGAGATGGCGAAATCCTTTATTTATGAGAAGAAAAACTTGGAGAGTATACTTTACACACTCTATACTATTGGTTTAGGTTTGACTAAGATGTTTGCACCGTTTTTCCCTCATATCACAGAGGAGATATACCACACCTCGTATAAGGATAAGGTGGGTGTTGAAAGTGTGCATGTGACTGGTTGGCCTGAGGAGATCTTGTTTGATGATGATGCCGAGCAGGCTGGTGAACTGGTTAAAGACATGATTGCTGAGATAAGACGGTGGAAGAGTGAAAAGGGTCTACCTCTCAATAGCAGGGTTGATAGGGTTGAGGTTTTTACAAAGCATCCTAAGGTTGTTGAGGAGGGACGTGAGGATATTATGGTTACGATGAATATTGGTTCTCTTGAGATCAGTGACAGGTTTTCTGATATTAAGGAGAAGGCGGTTGATGTGAAACCTGTTTATGCTGCTTTAGGTAAGAAACTTAGAGATAAGACAGGAGAGGTGGTTAAGGTTTTAAGTAGTGCTGATCCTGACGAACTTTACAGTGAGTTGAAAAGAGAGGGTAAGGTTATTGTTTTGGATGATGTTGTTCTCACAGAGGATGATCTTTCCTTTGATATTGCTTACTCTTTGCATGGTGAGAAGGTGGATGTTTTGAGTGTTGGAGAGGGTGTTGTTGTGGCTGTTTTCGGAGGCGATGGTGCTGAGGAAGGATAAGCTTAGGGAGTGGGCTATCAAGATTTTTGTGATTCTTATAGTGTTTTTTATGGTTGCCACTGCTTTTGTGGTTTTGTTTTATTAGTTGTTTTGAAATCTGCAACATTTGAACAACAACCTTTTTATATAATTAGATAAATAATATACTTGAGGTAATATGAAAATCTCACAGAAATTGATTTCAATATCAATACTCTTGATGTTAACCACCAGCATGCTGTTTTTTGTAACACCATCAGCAGCTAGACCATACCTACTTCACTCCAAATCAAACATTATGATAAATCCTGAGAAATCTGACCTCGGTGTTGTAGACCCCGGAGATAGTGTGAGCACGACCATTAATGTGGTTTACAGTTTCACGAAGTTTGCGCAGCCGAAGGGTTTCCTACTTCTATCAAGTGAACCCACGAAAATAAACGTCTCCATAGAAAGTAAACCTTCATGGTGCAGTGTAGAACTTGACAAAACCCATTTTTCAGTAAAGATTCCAGCCATCGACTTCCTGTCTGGTGGAAATATAAGTTTTTCTGTGAAATTAAACGTTACTGTATCAGATGATGCTCCAGGGTATGAGGACGGTAGGATAACGATAAAGGTTGAGGCCGCCGAAAACGGAAACATACCCTCCTCGGAGAACACGACAACGGTTAAGATAAAACCATCCTTTATACCGGAGATAGAGGTTGAGACAACAGGATACTGGATTCATTTGGAGCCAGGTAACTCAACCACGGTTGACATAAACGTTACAAACACTGGTAACATGGACATTGTTGCAAGGTTGAATACGACTCAGTCTTTACCAAATACATTGTCTGTGATTCTTCCATCTGAAACCCAGATTGGGATGGGTGAAACAAAAACCTTGAAGGTGATTGTGAAGGCAAACGAGTCGAAGGAGTATGTTAACGTTGAGGAAACCATACCTTTGACGCTTACTTACCATGCAAAGAACCATGATTCCTTAACCGGTGACCCCACTGACATATCAGTTGAGGTTAGGGTGAAGAGTGTGAGGAAACCCTCGTTCACTGTTGATCCATTGATAGTGGCTATTGTAATAGCGGTTATAATCTTGGTTGCAGCTTTCGTGTTTATCCTTAAATACAGTGGTTGATTTTTCTCGATACACTTTTAAACCATTTTGTCTTTTCAGGTTAAAAATCGGTTAGGTGAGAGAGATGGCTGAGAAAAACATGCTTGCTAACCCGGCACCTCTTGGTTTGATGGGTTTCGGGATGACAACGGTGCTGTTGAACATCCATAACGCAGGAGTGTATGCATTGGGTTCGATGATACTGGCTATGGGGATATTCTATGGTGGTCTTGCGCAGATAATCGCTGGTATACTGGAGTACAGGAAGGGAAACACGTTTGGAGTAACCGCTTTCAGCTCCTATGGTCTATTCTGGTTGACCTTGGTCGGCTTGATTATCATACCAAACGTTGTTCCAGGTATTAACGCGCCTTCTTCTACTGCTATGGCATCCTATCTTTTCATGTGGGGTCTTTTCACGTTACTGATGTTCATATCAACGCTTAAACACAACAATGCGCTGCAGTTTGTTTTCGCCAGTTTAACAATACTCTTCTGGTTACTTGCCATTGGTGAGTTCACAGGTAACACAACGGTTACTGTGATAGCTGGTTACGAGGGTATCATCTGCGGTCTAAGCGCTATATACCTGGCGATGGCTGATGTAATCAACGAGACCTATGGTAGAGAGATTGTACCTGTTGGTAAACCACTCATAAAATAAACAACCCAAATTTTTTTTCTTTTTTCAAGTTTATTATTTAGTGTTAAAAGGAGGGAGGTGGAGGGACGGGATGCAAAAAAGAGGAACCCTCCTTTTTTGAGACGGTTAGCCTGCATGTGCCCACCATAGGGCGCTGCATATACATGCAGGCGGTTTAATCTCAGTTTCTTACAATACCATAAAACACCTGTGAGTATATAAACGAGAGGAGGGGGGGGGGTAATCAATGTATTTAAAAACCTTTTGGTCTTTGGGAGTGTTGTGATTATAAAAAACAGGCAGAGTCTGGAGTTATCGTATATACCAAAGAAGGTTTACTGCAGAGACAGGGAGCTTAACCAACTCAGCATACTAATGGAGGGCAGAGGTAAAGCTGTGGTGTCAGGAGATACTGGTACTGGAAAAACACTGTTGGCGCGTTATTTCTCCAAAGAAAACGTGTACGTGAACTGTTTTATCAACAAATCTGAGCATGCGATACTTGAAACCATACTCTCCCAGGTTAAACCAAGGTTCAACCCTGCTGGTATGCCCTCTAGGAAACTATGGGATCAACTGGATTCAGGGAAAACAATAATATTGGATGAGGTTGAAGGCATAATAGTAGATGATTTAAACCATTTCCTTTACACTCTGTCAAGGTTGCCTGAGCAGGGTAAAAAACTCAGATACATCGCGATAACTAGAGACGCTGACATGCTTCGTCACATAATACATGATGATGCAACATGGAGTACCTTCGCGGAGAAGGCTGTTGTACAGTTGAAACCCTACACTTATGAGCAGATTATGGAGATACTTCAGCACAGGGTTGATGAAGCGTT